>NZ_JBSGFD010000063.1:0-43561 GCF_053603215.1 Kitasatospora sp. NPDC004240
CGGGGCACCCGGCCCCGGCCGGCCCGGCGGCGCCGGCACCCTCGACCCGCACCGCCCGCCGTGGCAGCATCGGCGGCGCGGGGCGGGGCGGGACCGATCTGGGGAGAGATGCGGTGGCGTACGACTTCGACGTGCTGGTGGTGGGCGGCGGGATCGTCGGGCTGTCCACGGCGTACGCGCTGACCCGGGCGCGGCCCGGGCTGCGGATCGCCGTCCTGGAGAAGGAGGCGGTGGTCGCCGCGCACCAGACCGGCCGCAACAGCGGGGTGATCCACAGCGGCGTCTACTACCGGCCGGGCTCGCTCAAGGCCCGGTACGCGGTGGCCGGCGCCGCCGAGATGGTGGAGTTCTGCCGCGAGCACGGCGTCCCGTACGAGGTGACCGGCAAGCTGATCGTGGCCACCGGCCGGGACGAGCTGCCCCGGCTGCGGGCGCTGGCCGACCGCGGCCGGGAGAACGGCATCCCGGTCACCGAACTGGACCCGGCAGGCATCGCCGGGTACGAGCCCGAGGTGACCGGCCTCGCCGGACTGCACATCGGCACCACCGGCATCTGCGACTTCCCCGCGGTCGCCCGCGTCTACGCCCGGCTCGCCGGCGAGGGCGGCGCCGAGCTGCGCACCTCCACCGAGCTGCGCGAGGTGCACCGCCGCCCGGACGGGGTGACCGTGCGGACCTCGGCCGGCGAGCTGCGCTGCGCGGTGCTGGTCAACTGCGCCGGGCTGCACAGCGACCGGATCGCCCGGCTGGCGGGCGACGACCCGGGGGTGCGGATCGTGCCGTTCCGCGGCGAGTACTACGAACTCGCCGAGAAACGGCGGGAGCTGGTGCGCGGCCTGGTCTACCCGGTGCCCGACCCGGCGTTCCCCTTCCTCGGCGTGCACCTCACCCGGGGCGTCCACGGCGACGTCCACGTCGGCCCGAACGCGGTGCCCGCGCTGGCCCGCGAGGGCTACGACTGGCGCACGGTGCGACCGCGCGACCTCGCGGAGACCGCGGCGTTCCCCGGCACCTGGCGCATCGCCCGCCGCCACTGGCGCTACGAGGTCGGCGAGCTGCGCCGCTCGCTCTCCAAGCGGGCGTTCACCACCGCCGTCCGGCGGCTGCTGCCCGCCGTGACCGCCGACGACCTGGTGCCGGCCACCGCCGGGGTCCGGGCCCAGGCGGTCGCCCGGGACGGCGCGCTGCTGGACGACTTCGCCTTCGCCGGCTTCGACCCGGACGACCCGTGCTCCGCCCGCCGACTGGTGCACGTGCTCAACGCGCCCTCCCCCGCCGCCACCGCCTCGCTGCCGATCGGCCGCGAGGTGGCCCGCCGGGCGCTGGCCGCGCTGGAGGCGGGCGGGTGAGCGGCCCCGCCCCCGCGGCCGGGTGAGCGGCGCCGGACCCGCCCGCCCGTGATCCCCCGGGGCCGGGCGGGCCCGGGTGAGCAGCACCACTCCCGCCCGGGCCCGCGGGCCGGCCGGGCGGGGCCGGCGCCCCCGTAGACTCGGGTGATTGTGACTGCCACTGCCCCGATCCCCCAGCGATCGCCCTCCGCCCGGCTCTCCGCCGCACCGGCCGCGTACCCCGCGCCGATGTACCCGCACAAGGCCACCGAGGCCCAGCACAGCGAGCGCCGCATCCGAAGCTTCCAGCCGCGCCGCGGCCGGATGACCAACGCCCAGGCGGGCGCGCTGGACCGCGGCTGGGAGCGGTACGGGATAGCCATCGACGGCAGCCCGCTCGACCTCGCCGCGCTGTTCGGCGGCCTCCCGGTCACCCTGGAGATCGGCTTCGGCATGGGCGAGACCACCGCCGCGATGGCCGCCGCCGACCCCGCGATGGGCATCCTCGCCGCCGACGTCCACACCCCCGGGCACGGCAACCTGCTCGGCCTGCTGGAGCGCGACGGCAGCGAGAACGTCCGCCCGGCCGCCGGGGACGCGGTGATCCTGCTGCGCGACATGCTCCCGGACGCCTCGCTGGCGGGCCTGCGGGTCTTCTTCGCCGACCCGTGGCCCAAGCCCAAGCACCACAAGCGGCGGCTGGTCCAGTCGTCCTTCCTCGACCTGGTGCTGCCGCGGCTCGCCCCCGGCGCCCTGGTGCACTGCGCGACCGACTGGGAGCCGTACGCCGAGCAGATGCTGGCCGTGCTCTCGGCCTCGCCCGAGCTGGAGAACCTGCACCCGGAGGGCGACGGCACCGGCTGGCTGGAGCCCGCCGACCACCCGGACGGCTCCGTGCCCGGGTACGCGCCGCGGCCCGACTGGCGCCCGGTGACCAAGTTCGAACGGGCCGGGATCGCCAAGGGCCACGTGGTGCACGACCTGCTGTTCCGCCGCCGCTGAGTGTTCGGGCCGGTCCGTACGGGCCGGCCCCCCGCGTCGTTCCGGGCGGCGGCGCCCGCGTCCGGGGGCTCCCTGCGGGCCCGGCCGTGGCCTACCCTGTGCCGGGTGAGCAGCCCGTCCGGCGGCGGGCCCCCGGCCGGGGTCCAGGCCGCCGACGACCAGGAGATGCCCACGCGCGCCGCCGGCACCCGCGTGATCCCGGGGCCCCGGACGCGCCGGGCCCACCGGTTCGTGCCCCGACCCGCGTTCACCGCCCGGCCGGCCCCGGCGCCCACGGCCCGGGCGGGCGCGCCGCCCCGCCCGGTCGCGGTCTCCGCCGTCACCACCACCGCCGCGCTGACCCTGCTCGGCTGCGGGGTGCTGATCCTCCACCTGGTGCGCCGGCAGACCGGCACCACCGGGCTGCTGGTCGGACTGGGCCTGGCGCTCGTCCCGCTCCCCTTCGTGCTCGGCGGGCTGGTCTGGCTCAACCAGACCGCCCGGATCCCGCTGCGGCACATCGTCTTCTGCCTGGGCTGGGGCGCCTTCGCGGCGACGACCGTGGCGATCCTCGCCAACGGCTGGACCGCCGACTACCTCACCACCCACCAGGGCGGCCTCGGCGAGGCGTTCGGCGCCGACGTGGTCACCCCGCTGATCGAGGAGAGCGCCAAGGGCGCCGCCCTGCTGATGCTGCTGCTGCCGTTCGGTCCACGGCTGCGGTGCCGCGGCCACGGCTCCGACCGGCCCTGCTCCCCGCTGCTGCGTCCGCGCCCGGCGCCCCACCCGTACGCCCGGCGCGGGGCCGTCCTCCCGGCGCGGACCCGCCGGCGGCTGCGCCGCTGCCTGCGCCCGCTGCCGTACCTGCGCCCCCACCCCTTCTCACGCGCCCACCCGCGCGCCCGGTCCCGGCCGCGGACCCTGGCCGCCGGGGTGGTGCTCGCCGGGATCACCGCCTGCGGGTTCGCGTTCACCGAGAACGCCCTCTACCTGGGCCGGGCCTTCACCGACGACCAGCAGCAGCGGCTCGACAGCATCGGCCTGGGCGAGGAGCCCAGCCTGCGCGACTTCGACAGCACCGTGCAGACCTTCGTGCTGCGCGGGCTGCTCTCGCCGTTCGCCCACCCGCTGTTCACCGCGCTGACGGGCCTGGGCCTGGCCGTCGCGCTCACCACCGGACGCCGCTGGCTGGCCCGGCTGGCCGCCCCGGCCGGCCTGCTGCTGTCGATGGCCCTGCACGGCACCTGGAACGCCGCCGCCGACCTCGGCACGCACGGCTTCCTGGTGGTCTACGCGGTGCTGATGGTCCCGTGCTTCACCGCGCTGGTCTGCTTCGCCGCCTGGGCCCGCACCCGCAGCGCCCGACGGACCCGCCGGCCCGGGCGCGAGCGGCCGACCGGGGAGGGCGGGGAGGTCGGGGCGGCCCGCCGACGCGTCCGCCGGTTCGCCTTCCGACGGACGTCCGCGGCGGCCGCGGAGCCCGGTGCCGCACCCCCGTGAGGAACGGATTTCCCATCCGGGCGACTTCCCCGTATCGTTGTGTTCACCGACGCGGGGTGGAGCAGCTCGGTAGCTCGCTGGGCTCATAACCCAGAGGTCGCAGGTTCAAATCCTGTCCCCGCTACTCAGTAGCCGAAAGGCCCGGAGGATCATCCTCCGGGCCTTTCGCGTTCCCGGGGCGCGACGAGGGCACGGTCCGGGAACGAAGCGGTAACGCAGACCGGATTCAAGATCCGGTAAAGGGTGCGCGACGGATACTGATCGCACACTCACCCGTACGGGTGGCGACACCGCACCAGAAGGAACCCGATGTCCTCGAAGCGCCTCCTCAGCACCGCCGTGATCTGCCTGGCCCTGGCGGCCGGTACGACCGCCTGCGGGGACAAGGGCGGCAGCACCGCGGCGGGCACCCCGGCCGCCGCTCCGACCAGCGCCAAGCCGACCCTCGACACCGAGAAGCTCACCGCCGAGGAGATCGAGCAGAAGGCCAAGGACGCCCTGGCCTCCGCCAAGTCGGTCCGGATCAAGGGCGAGATCACCATGGAGGAGGAGGGCACGATCAAGATCGACGTCGCCCTCGACACCAAGGGCCAGTGCACCGGCTCGATGACCATGGCCGGCCTCGGCAGCTTCGAGATGATCAGCGACGGCACCCAGACCTGGGTGAAGCCGGACGAGAGCTTCTGGAACGGCATCGACGAGAAGGGCGCGGCCGCCGAGCTCTTCAAGGGCCGCTACCTGTCGGGCGTCAACGACGACCCGCAGATGAAGCAGATGGCCTCCGTCTGCAACCTCACCGAGTTCACCAAGCAGATCACCGAGCCCGGCAGCAGCGAGAAGGTCACCAAGGGCACCGCCGGCACCGTCAACGGGCTGAAGACCTTCAGCCTCAACATGGTGGACGAGGACGGCCAGCCGGGCGTCCTCCACGTCGCCACCGAGGGCGCCTTCTACCCGGTCCGGATCGAGCAGACCGGCGGCAAGGAGCCGGGCAAGGTCGACTTCACCGACTACGACAAGCCGGTTGAGGTCAAGGCCCCGGCCCCCGAGAACGTGGTCGACGTGTCCAAGCTCAAGTCGCAGTTCCCGAACGCCGTCTGAACCGGGCCGGCGCCCTCCCGGGATCGGCGGAGATAATCCGTTGCCCTCCTTCGGGTGGGCTGCCTATGGTGGCAGCACACTGAAAGGAGGTGATCCTGAGTTGAGTACCTTCAGGATGCGTGAGGTGGCTGCTCGCTAGAGCCGCCCCTGCCTGCGCAGGGTGGAGCCGAAGGCTCCCGGCAGGCGAAATCCATAGCAGTCACCCGGCCCGTGGGCTCACCGGTACATCCCCGGTGCCTCGGCCGTCGGCCCCGCACGGGGCCGGCCGGCGAGGAGCAGCCCACGGGCTGTCTGCTGTCCCGGCCCGGGCCGGCGCCTCACGACCTCCCACCGGGGCCGCTAGAGTCGCCCCGGATTTTCCGGGCGGGACGGGCGGACGGGGGCAGGAATGGCGAGGGGGCAGCGGGCCGGGAGCACGGCGGCCCTGCGCAAGGTGCAGCAGGTCGCGGGGACGGGGCTGCTCGGGGTGGGCGTGGTCGGGCTGGTGCTCTTCTCGCTCGGCCGCGAACGGGTCTGGCAGGCCCTCGGCGGCGGGCTGGTGGTGGCCGGGGCGGCCGCGGTGCTCGGCGCCGCACTGGGCTTCCTGTTCGGGGTGCCCCGGGTCCGCTCCGGCGGCGAGCAGCCGCGGCGCGGGGCCGGCTCGTACGTGCCGAACACCAATCTGGAGCAGGTCTCCGACTGGCTGACCAAGGTGCTGCTGGGGGTCGGGCTGACCCAGCTCGGCTCGCTCGGGGAGCGGCTGCGCACGCTCGGCGACGCGCTGGCCCCGGCGCTGGGCGGGGAGGCCGGGGCGGCCCCGTTCGCGGCGGCACTGGTGCTGTACTTCCTGCTCGCCGGGTTCCTGGCGGGCTGGCTGGTGACCCGGCTGCTGCTGCCGCAGGTGCTCTCGGACGCCGACCGCGCGCTGGACCTCTTCCTGGCCGGCCAGGACCGCGACCGCCGGGGCGACAAGGTGGGCGCGGACGACCTGCGGGTACGGGCGATGCAGCACCTCGGCCTGCTGGGCGGCAGCGCCGACCGGCCACGGGAGGACGACGCCCGGCTGCCCGCGGGCGGGCCGGAGAGCGTGGTGGCCGAGGTCCGCTCGACCGCGCGCCGCTCGGTGCTGGCGGCCGGGCAGGTGCGGGAGCTCTTCGCGGACGGCGGCGGGGCGCGCCGCATCGAGGCGCTGGCGCTGATGCAGGGCGATCCGGCGCTCGCCGACCTGGCCAGTGTGCTGGACGCGATCGAGCGTCCGCGCTCGGGGTTCGAGCAGTACCAGGCCCTGCTGGCGGCCCGAGGTCTGCTCTCCCGGCTGCCGGCCGGTGAGGCGCGGCGGCTGCGCGAGGCGGTGGCCGGACGGCTGGTGGCGGCGGACGGCATCCCGTACGGGTCGGACCGCAGTTGGCTGGCGGAGAAGATCCTGTCCCGCCTGGACGGGCCCGGCGGAAGCGGGCCGGCCGGGGGGCCGGCCGGAGCGGCCGACGAGGCCGGCCCGGTGGTACCGCAGCAGCCCCAGGGGCCCGACCGGCCCTGAGGATCCGACGCCGAGGATCCGACGCCGAGGATCCGGCGCTGAAGACGCGGGCCGGGGACGCGCGCCGGGGACCGGCGCCCGAACGGCGGTGGCCCGCCTCCCCGACGATCCGGGGAGGCGGGCCACCGATCGTGCTCAGGAGGCTCAGGCGGCCGTGGCGCCCTTGCGGCGGCGCAGCACCACGACGGTCGCGGCACCGGCCAGCAGGGTCGCGGCACCGACGCCGGCGATCACCGGGGTGGCCGAGGAGGAGCCGGTCTCGGCGAGGTTGCCGCCGGTGGTGAGGGCGGCGCGCGGGCCCTTGCCCTTGCCGCGCAGCTCGTCCACGCCCTTCAGGTCGGAGACCTTCACGGTCTTGCCCGTGGCGTCGCCGCCGGAGGCCTTGCCACCGGCCGCGGCGATCTCGAAGCCGAAGAGGTAGACGTCGCCGAAGCTGCAGTTGCCCTCCTTGCCCATGGAGAAGCCGGCGGTGAGGAAGAAGCCGCTGGAGGCGGGCGCCTTGCCGTCGACCATGATCCGCATCTTGGCGTCGGCGTACTGGCCGGCGCCGATGTTGCGGGCGCTGGCGAAGAAGCCCCAGGTCTCGGCGCCGCGGTCGGCGTTCTTCCACTGGCCGGCCGAGGCGTCCCACCACTCGACGGTGACCATCAGGTCCTCGACGTCCTTGACCCGCGGGTCGACGGTGCCCAGGTGCAGGTCGATGTCGACCTGGGTGAGGGTGCGCTTGGAGATGTTGGTGGCCCGGTAGGTGAACTCGTGCCAGCCGGAGCCGGCCACGATGTTGCCGGGCAGGCCGCGCAGCGAGGTCTGCACGGAGTTCTCGTCGGCCGGCCAGGCCTCGCACTGGTCCGGGAACGGCGTCTTGAGGTCGGACGGCGTCGGGGTGGTGGAGGGCGTCACGGTGGCGCCGGCCGAGGGGCTGGCCGAGGAGGACGGCCGGGCGGACGTGCTCGCGGTCGGCGAGGCCGACGCGGAGGGCTGGGCGGAGGTGCTCGCGGACGCGCTCGCGGAAGGCGAGGCGGAGGCGGAGGCCGAGGCCGAGGCCGTCGGCGTGGTGCTGGGAGAGGCGGCCGTCAGGCTGCTCCCGGTCGCGCTCGCCAGCGGCGCGGCCATCAGCGTGGCCGAACCCATGACCGTCGCGACCGCGGCCGTCGCCCAGACACGGCGAAGCTTCATCTTGTTCTGTCTCTTCCGAGTGAAGTGGGAGGCCGCCGTGACCTGCGGGACCAGTGGGTCCCGTGGGTCTCGACGGACTCATGTGGCCGGATGGCCAAACCGTATGACGATCACTTCACCCGATTGGTTGTAGGCGGATGGTCAGAATGAGAACGGATTTTCAGCCCGCCCCCACGCAGTCCCACCGCCCCGCCGTACCCGGCCGTCCCGGGCCGCCCCACCGCCCCGCGCCGCCCCACCGCCCGGAGCACCAGCACCCGTCCGGTCCGCCGCCCGGGCCGTACCAGCCGCAGCACCTCGCTGCCGATCCGCCGCTCGCCGAGCTCCCTGCGCAGCCCGTCCAGGTGCGGGCAGCTCCGCCCGAGGCCGTCGTGCAGCGGCCGCACCCGCACCTCCCCGCCCGGCGCGGTGACCCGGACCAGCTCGACCAGAGCGGCCAACTGGTGCTCGGGGCCGAAGCGTTCCGGGTAGGCGAAGAGCAGGTACCCGCTCAGCGCCAGCGCGAAGGTGCCGTCCGCGAAGGGCAGCCGGGGGAGCTCGGCGGCCACGTACTGCTGCGGGTGCGCGGCCGCGTCCTCGGCGAACAGCCGGCGGGCCCGGTCCCAGCTGCGCAGGTAGCGGTCGTACGGGAGATGACGGGCCGGCGGGTACAGCTCGGGGCGTTCGGCCATCGCGGCGGCCATCGCCGTACGGGCGGCCACCGCGCCGGCCTCGACCTCGCGGACCGGGCGCGCGTACACCGGGTCGGCGGCGATGACGCGGCAGCCGAGTCCCCGGGCCTCGGCGACCAGCGCGGCGGCGCCGCCGGGGCAGTCCAGGACGGGCCCGGGCAGGGCGGCGAGGCGGGCGCGGGTCAGCCCGAAGAGTCCGCAGTACTCGTCCAGCGGACGGGAGGTGACCAGGATTCCGGGCGGCGGGTCGGCCATCCGGCCATCGGAACACGGGCCCGCCCGGCCCGCACGCCCGGCGGAGCGGGCGGATGACGGGCCGGGCGGATGACGGACCGGGCGGATGACGGACCGGGCGGATGACGGGGCGAAGGGCTCAGCGGCCGAGCAGTCCCTGGACGGCGAGCCGGTTGACGTTGGTCAGCCCGCGCACCAGCTGCGGGGTGAGGAAGACGAGGAGCAGCCCGAGCAGCGAGACCGCGGCGATCTGCGCGGGCGACTCGATGAAGAACTGGTGGCGCACGTTCTCGTCGTCGTAGTAGTCGTACAGCTGGGCGCCCGGCCAGTCGGTGAAGGCGCCGTACACCCAGTGGTAGGCCGGGTAGAGCGCCAGCGACCAGCCGACCAGCAGGAAGACCAGCGACAGCACGAAGCTGAGGATCGCCCACGGGAACATCAGCACCTGGTACAGCACGGCCTTCCAGCCCGCCGCGTCGCCCAGCCGGCTGCCGACGGTGGCCCAGAAGCCGGACCGCTTGGGGCGGACGGGCCGCGGGCCGGGCACGTCCAGCGCCAGCATGCCGCGGGCCCGGGCCCGCTCCAGCCGCCCGAAGCCCCGCCCGCCGGTGAGCAGCAGGGCCAGGACCGGGAGCCCGAGGACGGTGATGAAGGTGCCGGCGCCGAGGGAGAACAGCACGATCGAGAAGGAGAAGCCGGCGATCGCCACCGGCAGGCCGGTCAGCGTGTAACCGATCTCGCGGTAGGTGTAGGAGGAGAAGGGGGCGCGCCAGAAGTACGGGGGCCGCTCGGTGCGGTGGGCCCGGGCGGGGCGGTCCGTCCGGTCGTGGTTCTCGGGGGAGTCGTCGACGTCGTACTCACGGTGGGGTGCGTACTGGCTGCTCATGGCCGGTCGGTCCTCGGTCTGTCGTGGCGGCGGTTCCTGGGGGTGATCCCAGACTCGCAGAGCGGCAGCGGGCCGGACATCCGGTCTCCCGGCGAACCGGGGGTGGGGATAACCCCCGGCCGCCCTACCCGGCCCCGGACCCGCGCCGGACCACGGTGACCACGCGGATCGCGGGGATCACGCGGATCGCGGGGATCACGCGGATCGCGGGGATCACGACGACCACTCGTCCTCCAGCAGCGAGTACTGGTAGGAGTCGTGCCAGCGGCCGCCCAGGTACAGGTCGTGCCGGATCCGCCCCTCCAGCCGGAACCCGGCCCGTGTCAGCACCCGGGCCGAGGCCGCGTTGTCGGTGTCCACCCGGGCCTCCAGCCGGTGCACACCCAGGGTGGCGAAGGCGAAGTCGCACAGCAGGGCGGTGATCTCGCCCGCGTAGCCCTGCCCCCAGGTGTCCCGGCGCAGCGCGTAGCCGAGGGTGGCGCCGCGGTGCTCGCCGAGGCCGAGGGCGGCGTTGCCGATCGGCACCGCGTCGGCCGGGTCCTCGGCGTCCGCGAGCCGGGTGACGGCGAGCCGGTAGACCGTGCGGATCTCGCGCTGGGCCTCCTCCAGGTACTGCTCGACCTGGTCGTCGCAGTCCTCGCGGTCGCGCGGCTCGAACGGCAGGTACCGGCAGGTCTCCGGGTCGCCGAAGACCGCGTGCAGCGCGTCGACGTCCTCCGGGGTGTGGTGGAACTCGCGGACGGCCAGTCGCGGGCCGGTGAGCAGAACGGGCACCATGCCTGCCGACCCTACCTCCGGCCAGCGATTACCGTACGTGAACATGGAAGAAGAAGACCTGCGGCTCGCCCCGCGCACCAGGGCCGCCGACCTGCTCGCCTGGGCGCAGGCCCAGGGCCGCGCGCCGGTGGCCGAGGAGCCGGTGCGGACGGTGCTGGCCCTGCTGGAACTGGGCGACGGCAGGATGCACGACGGATGGCCCGAGCTGACCTCGAACACCCTGGAGCAGCTGCTGTACGAGCGGCTCCACCTGTACGTCCAGCCCGCGCCGGAGCAGGACCCGCTGGAGTACGGCCGGGCGGTGGACCTGCTGATCGACCACCAGCGCGCGGCCAAGCGGCTGAACGCCAAGCGCCAGGAGCGGCTGCACGCCGAGGCCGAGTGGCAGGGCGAACTGGCGGCCGGCCTGCTGCGCCGGGCCGACCTGGTGACCTGGCCCCGGCTGTACGCGCTGCTGCTGCGCGCCGCCGGGGTGGACGTCGCGGACGACGCGGCGGTCCGGGCCTGGCTGGAGGGGTTCCGCACGCTGGATCCGGCGGGGCGGGCGGCCGCGTACGAGGAGCTGGAGCGGGCCGGTCTGCTGGACCCGGTGGACGGTGACGGCGGCTGGGGTCCGACCCGGCTGATGTCGGTGGGCATGGCCACGGACGGCGCCCGGATGCTGCTGGAGCAGGGGCTGATGCGGCGCAGCTACCGCAACCTGGCGGAGCTGACCGCGCTGGGCCGCCCGATGCCGCAGGAGCTGGCCGGGGACTTCGAGGGCTTCGAGGCGGCGGCGGTCTCGGTGGCACTGGACCTGTACGGCGACTGGACGGTGCCCAGTCTGCCGCGGCTGCTGGTGGAGGAGTACCCGGACCTGGCGCCGGAACCGGGCCAGGAGGAGATCGAGGCGTACCTGGCGCAGCTGCCCCAGGACGACATGGACGAGCCGCCCCAGGACGACACGGCCCAGGACGAGCTGCCGGAGTGATCCGGGCGGCGTGACACGGAGGGCAGGAACGCGGACGGTCCCGGGAGCGCGTGCTCCCGGGACCGTCCGGTGTGGCGTGGGGCGGGCGTCAGGGGGTGAGGCCGCGCTGCTCGAACCAGGTCTCCGGGTCGACCGGGGCGCCGCCGCCGGGGCGGACCTCGACGTGCAGGTGCGGGCCGGTGACGTTGCCGGTGGCGCCGACCTTGCCGATCTGCTGGCCGGGGACGACCTTGCCGGAGCCCTTGATGATCGAGGAGAGGTGGCAGTACCAGATCTCGGTGCCGTCGGGCAGGGTCTCGACGATCCGGTAGCCGTACGAGCCGGACCAGCCGGCCGAGGTGATGGTGCCGGCGCCGACCGCGTACACCGGGGTGCCGGTGGAGGCGGCGAAGTCCAGGCCGGTGTGCAGGTGGGCCCAGTAGCGGGCGCTCTGCCCGTAGTGGGCGGAGAGGTTGTAGTCCTTCACCGGCAGGTTGATGGCGGCCATCCGGGCGGCCTCGGCCGCGTCGGCGGCCTTCTTGGCCTCCTGCTGCTGGGCGACCTTCTTGGCCTGGGCGTCCTGGGCGGCCTGGAGGCGGGCGCTCTCCTCGGCGGCGGTGCGCTGGCTGTCGGCCTGGAGCTGGATGCGCGCGGCGAGGGCGAGGCCGGGGTCGGCGGCGAGCGCGACGGGGGTCTCGTCCGGGGTGGAGACGGCGGGCGCGGAGGCCGGCGTGGCGGAGGCGAAGCCGGTCGCGCCGAGGGTGGCGGCGACGGCGGTGACGCCCAGCAGCGGGGCGGTGCCCCGGGTCTGGCGGGGCATCCGGTGCCGGTTGGTCTCGGCGGGCTGCGGGGCCGTCTCGTCGGCGACGCCGGCGTACACGCTGTCGTGCGCGGGCGGCCAGTCGAGCAGCTGGGTGCCGGCGGCGGAGCCCGTCGGCTGGACCGGGGAGTGCGTCGACGCCACGGAGGCGCGCTCCTTTCCTTCCTTCGCGCCTACCGGGTTAGCTGACGGGTTCGGAGCAGGAAGGTCTCCTACGGCCGGGCCCGGGGGCCTGGCCGATTCACCCCAAGGAACGTGGTTCCCCGGCTCCCTGACCTGCCCGGGGGCGGGTCGTGCGGGATTAGGCGACGTGCACGGTGCCGTCGGGTACGGCGTTTCGACCGCGCTGCGTTATCAAACGTTAATCCTAGGAGCCCCTGATTCCAAGCCATTCGTTCGGGACAGTCGGTCACTGCCCTGACGCCGTGGCACGCGATGGGCGCTCCGTCACGTCTGACGACAGCACGCACCCTACCGGACGTAAAAGTGCGTCAACGAACGACCCTTGAACTGAGTACGCCTACTCATGCGTACGGCCCGACCGGCCGGGATTCTGGCGCCATGAGCTCACAGATGCAGTCCCGCACCACGGCGGCGTACCACGTCCAGGCCGTGCTGTCCTTCGCCATCTCCGGCACCGCGCTCGCGGTGGGCATCGCCTACCTCCCGGTGGAGGGGTGGACCCGGGCCTTCCTCGGCGTCGGCCTCCTCTACACGATCACCTCGGCCTTCACCCTGGCCAAGGTGATCCGGGACCGGCAGGAGGCCGGCGAGATCGTCAGCCGGGTCGACCAGGCGCGACTGGAGAAGCTGCTCGCCGAGCACGACCCGTTCAAGGTGGAGGGGGTCTGACCACCGGAGGGTCCACCACCGACGCCACGGACGCCACGGGCGCCTCCGCACCCTCGACACCCTCGACACCTTCGACGCCTCCCGGCGGTCTCCCCGCGCCGAGCGCTTGACGGCTAAGGCTATTAGCCTTAGCTTTATGGCTATCGGCAGTCGCACAACGGACCGAGGAGGCCCACGATGTCCCGCACCGCCACCCCCGCCACCCGCCACCTGGACCTCCCCGGCGGCCGGCTGGCCTTCGACGACACCGAGCACGGCGAGGGCCTGCCCGTCGTCCTGCTGCCCGGCATGCTCGACAGCCGCGCCGCGTACCGGCACCTGCACCCGCTGCTGGTCGCGGCCGGCCGCCGGGTGATCACCATGGACCTGCGCGGCTTCGGCGAGTCCTCGATCGTCTGGGACGACTACTCGCCGGCCGCCATCGCCGGCGACGTCCTCGCCCTGCTGGACCACCTCGGCATCGAACGGGCCGTCCTGGCCGGCAGCTCCTACACCGGTGCGAGCGTGGTCAGGGCCGCGGGCGACGCGCCGGAGCGGGTCGCCGGGATCGTCCTGCTGGACGCCTTCATCGAGAACCTCCCGCCGAACCTCGCGCAGCGCACCCTGGTCCGCGCCCTGGGCGCCCTGGTGGAGCGCGCCCCCGCCTTCTGGGGCTTCTACCTGCGCAAGATGGCCTTCCCCGGCCCCCGCCCGGCCGACCTCGACGCGTACGTGGCCGGCCTGGTCGCCGCCCTGCGCACCCCGGGCCGCAGGACCGCCACCCGGGGCTACACGCACGGCAACTCGGCGCCCGAGGGCTGGACCGCCGCGGTCCGCTGCCCGGCGCTGGTGATCATGGGCTCCAAGGACCCCGACTTCCCGAAGCCGGAGCTGGTCGCCGACCGGCAGGCCGCCGCGCTGAACGCCCGCAAGGTGATGATCGAGGGGGCCGGCCACTACCCGATGGCGGACTCCCCGCAGGCCACCGCCGACGCCCTGCTGCCCTTCCTCGCCTCCCTCTGAGCCCGGCCCCTCAGCCGAACCCAGAACCGAAACCGACACCGACGCCGAAACCGACGCCGGCACCGTCGCCGAGACCGACGCCGTACGCGAGCCCCCGGAGAACCCCCATGCCCCGCGCCGGACTGACCCCCGACCAGGTCGTCACCCACGCCCTCGCCCTCATCGACGAGCAGGGCCCGGAGGCCCTGACCCTGGCCGCCGTCGCCGCCCGCGCCGGCGTCGCCACCCCGTCCCTCTACAAGCACGTCAGCGGCGGCCTCGCCGAGCTGCGCCGGCTGATCGCCGTCCGGGTCACCGGGGAACTGGCCGACCGGCTCGCCGAGGCGGCCCTCGGCCGCGGCGGGGACGAGGCCGTGGACGCCGTGCTGCGCGCCTACCACGGGTACGCCGTCGAGCACCCGCACCGCTACGCCGCACTGCCGCAGGCCCCGCAGGCGGACGACGAGCTGACCCGGGCGGCCGGGCGGCTGGTCGGGGTGATCGTGGCGATGCTGCGCGCGTACGGCCTGGAGGGTTCCGAGGCGATCCATGCGGCGCGTACGGTCCGCTCGGTCGCCCACGGCTTCGCCTCGCTGTCGATCGGCGGCGCCTTCCGGCTCGCCGAGGACCCGGCCGTCACCCAGGACCGGCTGATCGGCGTGCTGACCGACGGGCTGCGGGCCTGGCCGAAGCCCTGAAGCCCGGGGCCCGGGGCCCGGGGCCCGGAGCACCGAGGCACCGAGGCACCGAGGCACCGAGGCACGGAACCCCGCGGCCCGAGGGCCCCGGCAGGCCCCCCGTCGCCCCGCGCCACCGGGCCGGAGCGGTCCATCCGGGTTACATTGGCCGCGCTGCCAGGTGGTCATCGACCGGGGACCGCCCACCCGAGGCGGAGGTCCCTCACGTGCCCGCACCCAAGGCGTGGTGGCTCCGCGCCCGGATACCGCTCCGGAGCCCGCTCGCGCACTGGCGCGAGCGCCTGCTGGACGGCGACCGCCGTGCCGAGCGGGACGCGCTGTGGCTGCTGCTGGTGGTGGCCGCGCTGTTCAGCGTCCTGCCGGTGGCGTTCCCGGCCACCTGGCCGCCCTCCTCGCTGGTGCTGCCGCTGGTCGCCGGCGGTCTGGTGCTGCGTCGCCGGCTGCTGCTGGTGGTGTCCTGCGCGGTGCTCGTGGGCTGTCTGCTGAGCGTGCTGACCGCAGAGCCGCGCGGCGTCCGGGTCGGCGTGCTCTTCGTGCTGGCGGCGACCGCGATCGGGGTGCTGGCCAGCAGCCGCTCCCGCCACCGGCTCGGCCTGCGCGGCAACCGGGGCGACTCGATGCTGCTGGAGCTGGCCGAGCACACCCGGGAGCTGGGCCGGCTGCCCGACCGGCTGCTGGACTGGCACTTCGACGGCGCGCTGGCGCCGGTCGGCGGCGCGTCCTTCTCCGGTGACTTCGTGCTCTGCTCCCACCGGCCCGAGGACGACCTGCTGGAACTGCTGCTGGTGGACGTCTCCGGCAAGGGCAGCCGGGCCGCCGCCCGTTCCACGCACCTGTCCGGGGCCTTCGCGATGCTGCTCGGCCGGGTACCGCCGGAGGACTTCCTCCCGGCCGCCAACGACTACCTGGTCCGGCGGGGCTGGGAGGACGACTTCGCCACCGCGGTCCACCTGGCGCTGCGCCCGGCGAGCGGCCGCTACCGGCTGTTCAACGCCGGCCATCCGCCGCCCGCGCAGTACCGGCCGGGCGGCGGCGGCAGCTGGTGGCTGGGTCCGACCGGGGGCCCGGCCCTGGGCCTGCTGCCCGACACGCCGTACCCGGCGGTGCACGGGCGGCTGGCGCCGGGCGACTCGCTGCTCATGTACAGCGACGGGCTGGTGGAGCTGCCGGGGGCGGACCTCGACGAGGGCGTCGAACGGCTGCTGGCCGCCGCCGAGCCGGTGCTGCGCACGCCGCGGACCGTCGAGCGCGGCGGACGGCCGTGGCAGGGCGCGGCCGACCGGCTGGTCGAGGCGGTCGCACCGGACGTCGCCGACGACCGGACCCTGGTGCTGGTGCGACGCCTGGGACACCATTCGCCGATCTGAGGAAATAAGGTATGAAGAATCACGTAACCCCCTAGGGCACCTGTCCCGGAGCGGAAAGGCCCGGTATCCCGATGGACCTGTCCTCCCCCCGGCTCCCCTCCACCGAGGACGGCGGCCGACCCCCTCGCAGCAGCCCCACGACCCGGAGCGCGATGCGCTGCGTCCGCTTATTGCTCGGCTGCTCCAGCGCCGCCGAACTGCTCGCCACCGTGCTCGCCGAGGGCCCCGGCTGGATCACCGGCGAGGGTTCCGCGCTCTACCTGACGGACCCCGGCGGGATGCTCCGGCTCACCGCCTCCCACGGACTGCCCGACTGGGCCCACGAGCGCTACGGCGTGGTCGACCCCGCGAGCGACCTGCCCGCCGCGATGGCGCTCCGGCTGCGCCGCCCGTACCTGCTGAGCCCCGAGCGCACCGGCGCCGACTACCCCAACCGCAACACCGGCATGGGCACCGGCATGATCGCCATCATCACCCTGCCGATGATCGTCGACGAGCGGCCGATCGGCGTCCTCGGCCTCGCGCTGGCCCACCGGGGCACCGTCCCCCGCCGCGACCTGGACGTGCTGGAGACCATCGCCGACGCCTGCGGCCACCGCCTCGCGTACCTGCTGGACAGCGACCTCGCGCGGGCGCGCACGCCCCGGGGCACGACGGCCGCCGACGCGCGTGTCGCGGGCGGGGTGCGGACCGGCCCCGGTCCGGAGGGCGGCAGCGAGGGCGGGCCGGACGCCGGGCTGGCCCATCCGCTGCTCTCGCTGGCCGTCCGCGCCGCCGGGCACGGCGCCTTCGAACGCGACCTGGTCACCGGCGAGGACTTCTGGGACGTCCAGGCCCACCGCGTGGTCGGGCAGCCGGTGCCACCGGAGGGCGCCCGGGGCGGCCCCGGGATGGAGCGGATCGTCCACCCCGAGGACCTGCCCGACTTCCAGGCCGCGCTGGCCGAGGCGCTCGCCACCGGCGGGCCGTACCGGCTCACCTACCGGGTGCTGCGCCCGGGCGGCGGCGTGATCCGGATCGCCGAGCACGGCGAGGTGATGCTCGACGTGCACGGCCGCCCGGTCCGCATCGCCGGGCTGCTCGCCGACCGGGACCGGGCCCGTACGCCCGAGGAGCGCCCGCCCGCCGGGCCCGCCGGCCGTGCCGCCCCCGCCGTCGTCGGCGCCCGCTCCGCCCTGCTGCTGGCGCTCACCCGGGCGCTGTCCCGGGCGGTCACCGTCCGGGACGTCACCACCGCCGTCACCGACGTCGCCCGCCCGGCCCTCGGCGCCGCCAGCATCGTGCTCGACCTGGTCGACGAGGGCCGGCTGCTGCCCGTCTCGCACACCGTCTACGGCGGCCCGCGCCGCAGCGAGCTCAACCGGCTGGCCGACCTGTCCGCCGGGGTGATGCAGCGCTCGCTGGAGCGCTCGGCCCCGCTGTTCAGCGAGCCCGGCCAGGCCGGCCGGGCCAGGGAGGACGGCCGGGGCCGGGAGAACGGCCGGGCCCGGGAGGGCGGCGGCCCGCTCACCCCGGCCGCCTGGGCGGTGCTCCCGCTGATCGCCTCCGGCCGGCAGGTCGGCTCCTGCCTGATCACCTTCGCCACCGAGCGCGGCTTCAGCCGCGAGGACCGCACCCTGTACTCGGCCTTCGCCGGCGTCCTCGCGCAGTCCCTGGAACGCGCCCGCCTCTACGACACCCACCACCACCGGGCCACCGAGCTGCAGCGCGCCATGCTGCCGCGCACCCTGCCCCGGCTGCCTGGCATAGCCAGCGCCGCCCGCTACCTGCCCAGCACCGAGGGCATGCAGATCGGCGGCGACTGGTACGACCTGCTGAAACTCCCCGACGGACGGATCGGCCTGGTCATCGGCGACGTCCAGGGCCACAACGCCGAGGCCACCGCGGTGATGGGCCAACTGCGCAGCGGGCTGCGCGCGTACGCCACCGACGGGCACGACCCGGCGGACACCCTGGCCCGCACCAGCCGGCTGCTGTCCGAGCTCGACACCGACCTGTTCGCCACCTGCCTGTACGTGACCCTCGACCCCGCCGACGGCACCCTGCTCGCCGCCCGGGCCGGCCACCCCTCGCCGGTGCGGATCGGGCCGGACGGGCGGGCCGCCGAGCTCGCCGTGCCGGGCGGCCCGCCGCTGGGCGTCGCCCCCGGTCTGCCGTACCGGCTGACCTCCGGGCGTCTGGCGGGCGGCGAGACGCTGCTGGTGTACACCGACGGCCTGGTGGAGGACCGTGAGGAGGACTACGACGAGTCGGTGCAGCGGATGATCGACGGCCTGGAGGTGTGGACCCGCACCGCCGGCCCGCTCCACCCGGATCCGGCCCACGCCCTGGAGCGGCTCGCCGACCTGCTGACCCTCAACGTCACCGAACGCCGCTCCCGCCCGGACGACGTGGCCCTGCTGCTGCTCCACCGTGTTACTCGCCCACTCGCCTCCGGGCCCTCCTGAGCCGCCTCCTTTGCCCCGTCGCGCAGCTGCCCAAACCCCCGAAGACCGACTGTTTGCAGACGTATTGACGGGTTTTTGACGGGATCGGGTCACCTGATGAGATCCGTTCACACCATCGTAGGATCATCGCCCTAGAATTCGCCGCGTGACGATGACTCAGTGGTGTGCAACGGCTACCGGCGTACTCGCCGCGATCGCCCTGTTGGCCGCCGCCCGCTACCGCTCGGTCACCCGCACCCAGCGCCGCCGGCTCGGCCGACAGCAGCGCGAGCTGGACCGGCTGCGCGAGCAGCTGTCCGTCGAACTGTCCCGCCGCGGCGCCGAACTGGCCGCCGTGCAGCAGGAGCAGGAGCTCACCGCCTCCACCCAGCGGGCCTTCCTCAGTGTCGCCCGCCGGATCCTCGTCATGGCGCACGACCAGCAGGCCCTGCTGGACGAGATGGAGCGCACCCACGACGACCCCGCGCTGCTCGAAGGCCTGCTCAAGGCCGACCACGCCGCCGCCCAACAGGCCCGCCTCGCCCAGACGCTGGCCGTGCTGTGCGGGGCGCGGGCCGGCCGGCACTGGCCCGAGCCGGTCCCGCTGGAGGACGTGGTCCGCGGCGCCCAGTCGCGCATCCTGCCCTTCCAGCGGGTGGTGGTCCGCAGCCGGATCGAGACCGCCGTGGTCGGCGCCGCCGCCGAGGCGCTGATCCACGCCGTCGCCGAGCTGCTGGACAACGCCACCCGCTATTCCCCGCCCAGCACCCAGGTGTTCGTCACCCTGATGCCCGTCCACAACGGTGCCGTCATCGAGATCGACGACGGTGGGGTGGGCATGCCCGAGCAGGCCGTGCTCAAGGCTGCCTCCGCCCTGGCCGGCGGCAGCAGCCTGGAGGTCTCCCGGCTCGGCGAGGTCCCGCAGTTGGGCCTGGCCGCGGTGGGCCGGCTCTCCGAGCAGTACGGGTTCCGGGTCACCCTCAGCTCCGCGCCGTCCCCGTACGGCGGGGTGCGGGTCGTGGTGCTGCTGCCGAACGCCCTGCTCACCGACCCGCTGCCGCCGACCGTCCCCGGGTTCGACGACCGCGACTTCCCGTCCGCCCCACCCCGGCGGCCGGAGCCCCCGCGCCGGCCGGCCGCCCCCGCGGCCCCCGTCGCACCCGCGGCCGGCACCACCGTGCCGCCGCCCCTGCCGCGCCGCAGCCACCGGCGTGACCGCTCCGGCCCCCCGGCGCCCGCGGCCGCCCCCGCGCCGCTGCCGCCGTACCGCTCCGCCCGGGACGCGCAGGCCTTCATGGCGATGTTCCAGGCCGGCACCGCCAGCGGACGTTCCGCCGTCCGCGGTGCGGCCGCGCACCCCGACCCTTCCCTGCCCGCTTCCCCCCAGCCTCCCCAGCGCACCGGAGAGTTCCATGACCACCACCCCTGATCTCGGCTGGCTGCTCGCCGACATCGTCGCCGTCCCCGAGGTCCAGCACGCCGTCGTGGTGTCCAACGACGGTCTGGAGATCGGTCGTAGCGTCGGCATCGTGCGCGACGACGCCGAGCGGCTGGCCGCGGCCTGCTCCGGCCTGCAGTCGCTGGCCCGCGGCGTCGCCCAGGGCTTCGGCGGCCACGGCAGCGCCACCCGCCAGATCATCATCGAGTACGGCGGCGGCTACCTCTTCATCGTCGCCGCCGGCGCCGGCGCCCACCTCGCCGTGGTGACCGGGGAGGCCGTGGACGCCGGCCTGGTCGCGTACCAGATGCAGGTCCTGGTCGAGCGGATCGGCACCCACCTCACCAGCCCGCCGCGGGTCGATCACGCGGCGGGGGGCCAGCGGTGAACGGGCCGGTCCGGCCCTACGTGATCACCGGCGGCCGGGCCCGCCCGACCCGGGCGGCGCTCGCCGTCGAGAGCCTGGTCAGTGCCGTGCCGGACCGGCCCGAACTGCCCGAGGACGCCCTGCTCAACCGGGAGCACCAGCGCATCCTGGACCTCTGCCGCAGCCTGCTGTCGGTCGCCGAGGTCGCCGCCCACCTCGGGCTGCCCCTCGGCGTCGTCAAGGTGCTCGTCGGCGACCTCTGGGACCTCGGCGCCGTCCAGGTGCTCCCACCCGTACCGCAGGCCGAGCGCCTGCCCGCAACCCTCCTGGAAGAGGTGCTCGTTGGCCTCCGCCAACTCCGCTGACCAACCCGCCCCCGGGCCCGACTACCTGCCGTCCTCCGTGCAGGGCGCGGTGAAGATCCTGGTCACCGGCCCGTTCGGGGTCGGCAAGACCACCCTGGTCGGCTCCCTCAGCGAGATCACCCCGCTGCGCACCGAGGAGACCATGACCGCCGCCAGCAGCGGCGTCGACGACCTCACCGGCCACGAGGGGAAGACCACCACCACGGTCGCCCTGGAC
This sequence comes from Kitasatospora sp. NPDC004240, assembly GCF_053603215.1. Lineage (NCBI taxonomy): Bacteria > Bacillati > Actinomycetota > Actinomycetes > Kitasatosporales > Streptomycetaceae > Kitasatospora > Kitasatospora sp. NPDC004240. The sequence goes on from NZ_JBSGFD010000063.1 coordinate 20,651, forward strand.
TTCGGCCGGATCACGCTCAACTCCCGGCTCGCCCTGTACCTGTTCGGCACCCCCGGCCAGGAACGTTTCTGGCCGCTCTGGGACGACCTGTCGCAGGGCGCGCTCGGCGCCATCGCGCTGGTCGACCTGCGCCGGCCGCAGGAGAGCTTCGACGTGCTCGGCCGCCTGGAGGAGCAGCGGATCCCCTTCGCCGTGGCCGTCAACACCTTCCCGGACAGCCCCAGTTACCCCGAGGACGAGCTGCGCTCGGCCCTCGACCTGCTGCCCGAGGTGCCGATCCTGCACTGCGACGCGCGCGACCGGCGGGCCTCCTACGACCTGCTGATCGACTTCGTCGACCACCTGCACTCCACCGCCGTACTGGAGCTCCAGCGATGACCAGTCCCGAGCCGGGCGGCGCGGTCGCCCCGCCCCCCGGCTGCCCGATGCACACCGCGCCGACGCCGGGCGGCGGATATCCGCCGCTGTACGGCGCCGCCGTGGCCGAGGACCCGCACGGCCTGTACGCCCGGCTGCGCGAGCACTACGGCCCGGTCGCCCCGATCGAGCTGGAGCCGGGCGTCGAGGCCTGGCTCGTCCTCGGCTACCCCGAGCTGCTCGAACTCACCCGCAACGAGGCGCTGTTCTCCAAGGACTCGCGCCGCTGGCGGGTGCCCGCCGAGGGCCGGCTGAAGGCCGACTCCCGGCTGCTGCCGATGACCGCCTGGCGGCCCACCCTGCTCAACCTGGACGGCGCCGAGCACCAGCGGCTGCGCGCCGCCGTCTCGGACACCCTCGCCCAGATCGACCACCGCCAGCTGCGCGGGACCACCGAGGCCGCCGCCGACGCCCTCATCGACAGCTGGGGCCCGGACGGCACCGCCGACCTGATCGCCCAGTACGCCCGCCGGCTGCCGCTGCTGGTCTTCACCCAGCTGCTCGGCCTGCCCGCCGAGGCCGGTCCGCACCTGATCGGGCTGATCAGCCACATCGCCGACAGCGGCGCGGACTCGCAGCGGGCCAACCAGGAGTTCCAGGCGCTCCTGGTCGACCTGGTGCGCAGCCGCCGGGAGCGGCCCGGCGCCGACCTGACCTCCTGGCTGCTCGCCCACCCGGCCGCGCTCAGCGACGAGGAGGCGGTGCACCACCTGGTGGTGCTGATGGTCGCCGGCAACGAGACCACCATCAACTGGACCGGCAACACCCTGCGGCTGCTGCTCACCGACCGCCGCTTCCGCGCCACCCTCACCGGCGGCCGGCTCACCGTCTCCGACGCCCTGGAGGAGGTGCTCTGGCGCGACCCGCCGACGCAGAACTTCCCGGGCCGCTGGGCGACCTCCGACACCGTCCTCGGCGGCCAGTACATCAGCGCCGGCGACATGCTGGTGCTCGGCCTGGCCGCGGCCAACGCCGACCCGGCCGCCCAGGGCCCGGCCTCCGCGATCGCGCACGGCGCCCTCGGCGGCAACCGGGCCCACCTGGCCTGGGGCGCCGGCCGGCACGTCTGCCCCGCCCAGCACCCGGCGCGGATCATCGTCGAGACCGCGGTCGAGACGCTGCTGCACCGCCTGCCCGACCTCCAGCTCGCCGTTCCCGCCGGGGAGCTGGCCTGGCGTCCGTCGCCCTGGTCGCGCGCGCTGGCCGGGCTGCCGGTGCTGTACAGCGCCTTCACCCCGCCGCGGCCGCCCGCCGCCGCCGCCGATCCCGCCGTCCCCGCCGATCCCACCGCCCCCGAGAGGCCCGCATGGACACCGCCGACGCCTTCGAGCCCGTCCGACTCGACCCCTTCGGACGCGACCAGCACGCCGAGAACGCCCGGCTCCGAGCCGCCGGCCCGGCGGTCCTGGTGGAGCTCCCTGGCGGGGTGGTGGTCTGGGCGATAACCCACCACGACACCCTCCAGGAGCTGCTGGCCGACCCGCGCGTCGGCAAGGACCCGCAGCTGTGGACGACGTTCCGGGAGGGCCGCCTGCCCGAGGGCTGGCCGCTGATGAACTTCGTGACCGTCCCCGGGATGATCACCGCGGACGGCGAGCAGCACCGCCGGCTGCGCGGCCTGGTCACCCAGGCGTTCACCCCGCGCCGGATCGCCGAGCTGCAGCCCGCCGTGGAGGCCCGCACCCACGCGCTGCTGGACGCCGTCGCCCGGCTGGAGGGCCCGTTCGACCTGCGCGAGCACTTCGCGTACCCGCTGCCGATGCAGGTCATCGGCGAGCTGCTGGGCCTGCCGCCCAAGCAGCAGGACGAGCTGCACGAGCTCTCCAACACCCTGGTCTCCAGCTCGGCCACCCCCGAGTCGGCGGTCGCCGCCCAGCGGGCGCTGTTCGCGCTGCTCGCCTCGGTGGTCGCCGCCAAGCGCGCCGAGCCGGGCGACGACCTCACCACCGACCTGATCGCCGCCCGCGAGTCCGAGGACCGGCTGAGCGAGCAGGAGCTGGTCGGCACCCTGCTGCTGATGCTGGTCGCCGGCCACGAGACCACGCTGAACCTGATCACCAACGCGGTGCGCGCCCTGCTCGCCCACCCCGAGCAGCTGAAGCTGGTGCTGGACGGCGCGCAGCCGTGGTCCGCGGTGATCGAGGAGACCCTGCGGTACGACTCGCCGGTCGGCCAGTTCCCGCTGCGCTACGCGGTCGAGGACATCGAGGTCGGCGGGGTGCTGATCCGCCGCGGCGAGGCGCTGCTGGCCTCGTACGCCGCCGCCGGGCGGGACGGCTCGCACCACGAGGACGCCGACCGCTTCGACATCACCCGCCGGCCGAACCGGCACCTGTCGCTGGGCCACGGCCCGCACTTCTGCCTGGGCTCGGGCCTGGCCCGGCTGGAGGCGGAGACGGCGCTCGGCGCGCTGTTCGGGCGCTTCCCGGGCCTCGCGCTCGCCGAGGGCGCGGCACCGGAGCCGATCGGCTCGTTCGTGAGCAACAGCGTGAAGACGCTCGTCGTCACGGTGTGACACCCGAAACGGCCCGGTAGGACACCCGGACGGCCGGGTACGGCACCCGGACGGCCCGGTGACCACCGGGCCGTCCGGTCGTTGGGCCCGTCATGAAGAAGATCGCGGCGCTCGCCGCCCTCGCCATGACGGGCCTCGCCCTGTCCGCCCCGGCCGCGTCCGCCACCACCTCGGTCGCCGAGCAGCCGGACGCGCTGGGCGGGCTCTCCAGCGGATTCCAGGTCTCCCCGGCGGACATCGTGCTCGACACGGCGTCCGAACTCCCGGTCACCGACAAGCCGGTGAAGGCGCTCAAGGAGCTCGGCGCCGCCCAGGTCAAGCAGCAGCTCACCGAACCGGGCCTGCACGGCCACATCGGCTGACCGGCCCCGCCGGTCAGCCGATCCGATCCGGTCGTTCATGCCCGTCGGCCGGCCCTCCCCGTCGGGCCGGCCGTACGGACTCAGCGCGCCGGGTTCGGCGCGGCGGATTCAGCGCGCCAGCGCGTTCATCTCCCCGTAGCCGAGCCCGCCCGCCAGCGCGGTGTACGTGCCGGAGCCGTACACCGCCTCGGCGGCGAACCGCAGCGTCCCGAAGGCCAGGAGGGCCAGGCCCGGGCCGAGGCTGACCCGGGCCACGCCGAGCTCGGCGAGCTCCGGGACGGACGGGAAACCGGGGCCGGCCAGCACGTTGAGCGGCGCCGGGACACCGCCCACCAGCTTGGCGATCGACTCCCGGTCGGCGACGCCGGGCACGAACACGCCGTCCGCGCCCGCCTCGACGTAGGCGTTGAGCCGGGCGATCGCCGCCTCGACGCGGCCCGCCGGATCGCCGACGCCGCGCAGGAAGAGGTCGGTCCGGGCGTTGATGAACAGGTCCACCCCCGCCTCGTCCGCCACCGCGCGGGCGGCCGCGATCCGCTCGGCGGCCTCGGCGGTCGACCAGAGCGCCCCGCCGCCGCCGTGCCGGCCGTCCTCCAGGTTGACGCCCACCGCGCCGGTGGCCAGCAGCCCGGCGATGGTCGCGCCGACCCCGGCCGCGGTGTCCGCGAACCCGCTCTCCAGGTCCGCCGTGACCGGCAGGTCCACCGAGCGGGCGACCAGCGCGGTCTGCGCCAGCACCTCGGTGAGGTCGGCGCCCTCGCCGTCGCGCGCGCCGAGGGTCCAGGAGACGGCGGCGCTGGCGGTCGCCACGGCCGGCGCCCCGGCCCGCGCGACCAGCCGGGCACCGGCCGCGTCCCAGACGTTGGTGAGCACCAACGGCTCGCCGCTGTGGTGCAGTTCGTGCAGGAGTCGGGCCTTGGCCTGCTGGGTGTTCGTCATGGACTTCCTCGTCACATCGTCGGCCTTACTTGGGGGCTGGGGAGAACCGGCAGGTCACGCTGATCCGGTTCCAGGAGTTGATGACGCAGATCAGGCCGATCAGCTGCGACAGCTCCTTCTCGTCGAAGCACTCGGCGGCCTCCCGGTACACCGCGTCCGGGACGTGGCCGGCGGTGAGCTGGGTGACGGCCTCCGTCAGCGCGAGCGCCGCCCGCTCGCGCGCGGTGAACCACGACGTCTCGCGCCACGCCGGCAGGGAGAGCAGGCGGTACTCCTGCTCACCGGCCTTCACGGCGTCGGTGGAGTGCATGTCTATGCAGAAGGCGCAGCCGTTGATCATCGACGCGCGGATCTTGACCAGTTCGACGATCACCGGGTCGAGACCCCTGCGGGCGGCGCCGTCCAGCGCGATCATCGCCTTGTAGAACTCGGGGGCGTGGGCGGCCATGTCGAGCCGGCGGTCGGGCGCGGGAACAGGGGTGGCATCGTCAACAGTGGTCATGACGCCCACAGTAGGAACGCCCTGGCCTGCTCCTTTGGTGCATTTGGGCGCGGAGATCGTGGGCCACTTCACGACCTTCGCCGGGCGGCGGCCCTGGCCAACATCAGGTTGGTGACCACGGTGACCGAGCAGAGCACGAAGAGGAAGAGGAGGTTCGCCGTCCCGGGATGCGCGGCCCGGTACGGCCGGGCGACGAGGAGGCCCACGGCGGCGCCGGCGACCACGGAGAGCGCCGACGCCGCGACCAGGACCAGCGGGTGAGGACCCGCGCGCCTCATCCGGCGGGCCTCATCCGGAGGGCGGCGGGACGGGCGGGCTGCCGATGTGCTCGGGTCTGGCCGTCCACTCGACGCCCCCGCCCGGCGGGCGCAGGTAGACCCGCCCGTCCAGGACGTCCATCACCACGCCCGTGCGCCGGGCGCGGATGTCGTGCACCAACTCGCCCGGCTGAGGGCTCGCGGCCTCGTTCACGCCCCCGCCTCCCGTTCACGCCGGGCGCGCACGCCGTCGCGGATCACCTCGACGAGCTTCACGACCTCGTCCGTACGGGCGGCGCCCAGGTCGATCAGCACGACCCCCGTGACGGAGGCGGAGATCCAGTCCACGCCGACGGAGGGCAGGCGGACGTCGGCGGCGGCAGTAACGGCGAGGAGGTCCTCGACGGCCTGCGCGGCCTCCCGGCGGGCCTCGGCGGTCATCCTGCGGAGCATCGATCCCATCCCGCCGCTCACCCCTCCCAGGGGGCGAGGAACGAGGTGGCGACCTCGGCCCGGAAGTCCCCGCTCATCACGACGGTGGCCAGCCGCCCGTGGACGGCCAGCACCCGCGCCTCGGCGCGGAGTTCACGGCCGCCGAGGAGGACGGGCGGGGTGAGCCCGACACTGACGACGTCGCCGACGGCCGGCCAGGGGACGGTCAGGTGGGGGTCGGGTTCGGTTTCGCGCTCGTACGGCATGGGCCGGGCTCCTGTGGGGGCGGGATTTCCTGATTACCCCTCCAGAATCGGCACGCTTGATTACGCTGTGAAGTCGAACGAGCACGACTGGTTGAATGCTGGAAGAGCGAGGTGCACGATGGCCGCTCCCAAGGGTCTCCCCGCCGGCAAGTCCCCCCGCGAGTACTACGGCTCCGAGCTGCGACGCCTGCGCGAGGCCGCGTGCCCGCGGATGACGCAGGAGAAGCTGGGCGAGCTCACCTTCGTATCGGGCGGCTACATCGGCCAGTTGGAGTGCGCGGTGCGCGTCCCGCAGCTGGACCTGTCGCAGCGCATCGACCAGGCGCTCGCTACAGGCGGCGTGCTGGAACGGCTGCACGGCCTGCTGGAGTTCTCGCGATTCCCGGACTACTTCAAGCATGCCGCCGAGTACGAGCTGAAGTCCCTGACAATCAGCGAGTTCGCCGGGCATCTCGTTCCGGGCGTCCTTCAGACACCGGACTACGCCAAGGCGATCTTCATTGATTCTCAGGAGCTGCTCACCGATGACGAAATGGCAGAGAGGATCGCGGCACGGCTGGAGCGAGCCCGACACGTAACCGCTCCTACTGGACCCGAATTGTGGTACATCCTCGACGAAGCGGTGCTGCGCCGCGTCATCGGCAGCCACGAGGTCATGGCGGATCAGCTCCGCCACATCGCAGATCTGATGATCCGCCGGCGCCTGGTGGTTCAAGTCACCACTTTCGCCGCAGGGATGCATCCGCTACTCACCGGACTTCTCTGCCTCATGACGTTCGAGGACGCCCCTCCTCTCGCCTACAGCGAAGGCCCGTTCGCAGGTCAACTCCTCGACGATTCCGTGTTGGTCGCCAAATGCCGCCGGGCCTACGATCTGGCACGGGCCGTCGCGCTGTCGCCGAAGGCGTCCCTTGCCCTGATCCTGTCGGCGGCGAAGGAGCACGAACATGCCCAAGCCCAAGACTGAACCGCAGCTGGCCCGTTGGCGGAAGAGCAGCTACAGCAACGCCGAGGGTGCCTCCTGCGTCGAGGTGGACGACGCCAACCCCGGCCATGTCCGCGACTCCAAGGACCCCCACGGGCCCACCCTCGACTTCACCACCCACGCCTGGCAGACCTTCGTGACCGCCGTCCGCCGGGGCGACTTCGGCACCGTCTGACCACAGCAATCGCCTTGCTGCCCCCGCCGCCCCACGGGGCGGCGGGGGCAGCTGCGTCCCGCGACCGCCCGGTTCACGACGCGGAGCCCGGGGCCGGGACGGCCTTCTCCGCCGCGCGGCTGGTCTCCTCCCAACCGGCCCAGGTCGACATCCGCTGCTTGGCGAGGTCGAAGGCCAGGTCGTAGACCATGCTGCCCAGCAGCAGCCGCAGCGGCGGCTCCTCGGCGTCCACGAGCTTGATCAACGCCTCGGCGGCCAGCCGGGGTTCGCTGTCGATGGAGCCCTCGGCCCACTGCTTCTCCAGCTCGGCCCGGAGCGGGGCGTACGCGTCGACCGGCTCGGTGGTCCGCATGGCGGTGTAGAGGTCCGTCCAGTAGCCGCCCGGCTGGACGATGCTGACCTTGATCCCGAAGGCCGCGGCCTCCATGGCGAGGGCCTCGCTCATGCCCTCCAGGGCGAACTTGCTGGCGCTGTACAGCCCGGTGCTCGGGAAGCCGCCGAGGCCGCCGATGCTGGAGATCTGGACGATGTGCCCGGCCCCCTGGGCGCGGAGCACCGGCATGACGGCCTGGCTGACCCAGAGCGCCCCGAAGAAGTTGACCTCCATCTGCTCGCGGGCCTGGGCCTCGGTGAACTCCTCGACCATGCCGGCCGACAGCGTCCCGGCGTTGTTGACGACGATGTCGAGCTGGCCGAAGTGCTCGGCCGCTGCCGCCACCGCGGCGAACGCGGCCGTCCGGTCAGTGATGTCCGCGGTGAGCGGCAGGACGCGGCCGGGGTGGGCGGCGGCCAGTTCGTCGAGGGCCGTGGTGGTGCGGGCGACGGCGGCGACGCGGTCGCCCGCCGCGAGGGCGGCCTCGGCGAAGGCGCGGCCGAGGCCCCGGCTGGCGCCGGTGATGAACCAGGTCCGCGGCTGGGCGGCGCCGGCGGTGACGGTGGTGGTGGCTGCGGCGGTGGTACGCATGGATGGTCCTCCCCTAGTGAGACGAGACGATCCGTCTCGTCGATGTGCTCAACTATGCGCCGGGCCGTTCGCGAAGTCAAGACGGACCGTCTCGTCTCTTCACTTTGCTACCGTGGACCCATGACCACGCCACCCAAGGCCCCGAACGCCGCCCGCCGCAGCGAGGCCTCCCGCCGCGCGATCCTCACCGCCGCGTTCGAACTCGCGGGGGAGGTCGGCTACGCCAAGCTCGGCATCGAGGCCATCGCCGCCCGGGCGGGGGTCGGCAAGCAGACCATCTACCGCTGGTGGCCCACCAAGGGGGCCGTTCTCTTCGACGCCTTCCTGATGCTCAGCGAGGACGCCGAGGGCAACGCCGAACTCCCCGACACCGGCGACCTGGAGGCCGACCTCAAGACGGTGCTCCGCGCGACCATCGCCGAACTGAACGACCCCCGCGTCTCCGAGCCGATGCGCGCGCTCACCCTGGAGGTGGCCGCCGACCCCGCGCTCGCCGCCGTCTACGCCGAGCGGCTGGAGGAGCCCGTCCGCGCGCTCAAGCGCCGCCGCCTGTCGGCTGCGCGCCAGGCCGGGCAGCTCGACGCCGCCGTCGACCTCGACGCCGCCGTCGACCTGATCTGGAGCCCGCTGCTCAGCCGCTGGCTGCTGCGCAGCGGCCCGCTGACCGAGGAGTACGCCGACTCCGTGGTCGACACCGCCCTGCGCGGACTGCGTCCCGCTGGCTGAACCGGCCGGGAAAAGCCTCAGGGCCGTCAGACCCCGTGGTCTGACGGCCCTGTCGGCTTTTTCTCATGATCAGGCCTTGTTGAAGGTGTTCTTGGCCCAGAGGTAGGAGACGACGGCGATACCGGCGCTCCAGGCGAGGGCGATCACGCCGCTGTTGCCGATCGGGGTGCCGAGGAGCAGGCCGCGGACGGTCTCCATGATCGGCGTGAAGGGCTGGTACTCGGCGAACCAGCGGATCGCGGTGGGCATCGAGTCGGTGGGGACGAAGCCGCTGCCGAGGAAGGGCAGCAGGATCAGCGGCATCGGGGCGTTGCTGGCGGCCTCGGCGGTCGGGGACTTCAGGCCGAGGGCGACCGACAGCCAGGTGATGGCCACGATGAACAGGGTGAGCAGTCCGGCGGCGGCCAGCCACTCGACGGCGGTGGCGTTCGGGCTGAAGCCGATCGCCAGGGCGACCCCGATGATGGCGGCCATACCGAGGAGTTGCTGGATGACGCTGCCGACGACGTGGCCGGTGAGGACCGAGGCCCGGGAGATCCGCATGGTGCGGAAGCGGGCGATGATGCCCTCGGTCATGTCGGTGGCGACCATGACGGCGGTGCCGGTCGCGGCGGTGACCACCGCCATCAGCATGATGCCGGGGACCACGTAGTCGACGTAGGCGTCCCGGCCGCCACCGCCACCGAGACCGGCGCCGAGGGTGCCGCCGAAGACGTAGACGAAGAGCAGCAGGAGGATCACGGGCGTCAGGACCAGCTGCACGGTCATCGACGGGTAGCGGAGCAGGCGCTTGAGCTGGCGCCGGACCATGGTGGACGAGTCGCGCATGCTCAGGGCGAGGGTGCTGCTCATCGGACGGGCTCCTTCTGCTGGCCGGTGAGGGTGAGGAAGACGTCGTCGAGGTCGGGGGTGTGGACGCTCATCGCGGCGACGTCGATCCCGCGGTCGTCCAGGAGGGTGAGCAGTTCGCGGACCGTGCGGACGCTGCCGTCGCCCGGCACCTGGAGGGTGAGCGCCTCGCGGTCGACGGCCCCCGCGCCGACGAGGCTCCGGGCGGCGTCGAGCAGGTGGGCGTCGGCGAAGGTGAGTTCTATGTGGCCGCCGGGGATGAGCCGCTTGAGGTCGTCGGCGGTGCCCTCGGCGATCAGCCGTCCGTGGTCGAGGAGGGCGATCCGGTCGGCGAGCTCGTCGGCCTCCTCCAGGTACTGGGTGGTGAGGAAGATGGTGACGCCGCTCGCGACCAGCTCCCGGACGATGCCCCACATGGAGCGGCGGCTGCGCGGGTCGAGGCCGGTGGTGGGCTCGTCCAGGAAGATCAGGCGCGGGTCGCCGACCAGGGTCATCGCCAGGTCGAGCCGGCGCTGCATGCCGCCCGAGTAGGTGCCGGCCGGCTTGCGGGCGGCCTCCACCAGGTCGAACCGCTCCAGCAGTTCGGCTGCCTTGCGCCTACCGTCCCGGCGGGACAGGTGCTTGAGGTCGGCCATGAGGAGCAGGTTCTCCTCGCCGGTGAGCAGCTTGTCGACGGCCGAGTACTGGCCGGTGACGCCGATCGCGCCGCGGACGTCGTCCGGCCGGCGGGCCAGGTCGTGACCGGCCACCTGGACGGTGCCGCCGTCGGCCTGGATCAGGGTGGACAGGATCTGGACGGTGGTGGTCTTGCCCGCGCCGTTCGGGCCGAGCAGGGAGAAGATCGTTCCCTCGGGGACGGTCAGGTCGACGCCGTCGAGCACGACCTTGTCGTTGTAGGACTTGCGCAGCCCGTTCGCCGCGATCGCCAGGTTGGTCATGTCGGTGCTCCTCAGATGCTGCGCGCGGCGATGTTGCCGTACGAGGTGGTGGCGGTGATGGTCAGCGCGGCGCCGGTGTTGGTGTTGGTGAGGGCGTTGGTGATACGGCCGTAGGCGGTGCCGGCGTCGAGGGTGGCGGAGGTGCCGCGGGCGGCGGTCACGCTGATGTCGCCGTGCTCGGTGCGCAGTTCGACCGCGCCGGAGACGGCCTCGGTGACGGTGAGGTCGCCCTTCTGGGTGTGGAGCTTCGCGTCGCCGGTGAGGCGGCCGAGGGTGATGTCGCCGGCCTGGAGGGTCAGTCGGGCGGCGGCGAGCTCGTCGAACTTCACCGAGGCCTGGGCTCCCTCGAAGGTGACCTCGCCGAGGCGGCCGACGCCGCGGAGTTCGGCGAGGGCGGCCTTGGCGTCGAGGTGGGAGCCGGCCGGCAGCTGGACGGTCACCTCGACCTGCCCGGAGTTGCCGAGGATCCGGTTCTTCGCCGGGGCGGCCTCGATCCGCAGCACACCGTCGGTGTAGGTGACCTGGATCTGCTCGGCGGCCTTCACGTCCTTGCTCTTCGAGGCGTCCTGCGGCCGGACCTCGACCACGGTGTCGGCGCGGTCCGCGGCGATCAGCCGGATCAGACCGGCCGGGATGTCGAGGACGGTGGTGATGGCGGCGGGGGTGTCGAACTTCTGCATCGTTGCTTCTCCTGCGCTTGCGCTTCGGCGTTTCTGACAGGGGAAAAGCTACGTTGCTTTCCAACACCCGACAACAAGTCCGTTGCGCAAAAATACAATCATCGCAGGTCAGGACAGTGAAATCGTTGCACCGGTTCAGAATCTAACGCAATGACAGATGCTCTTGCATTGCAATGGACTGCTGATGAACGCTATGCTGGGGCCACCACGGACCATGAAGGAGGCCCCGATGCCGGGAGGCAGGCTCACCCAGCAGGAACGCCAGCAGATCGCCCTGGGCGTGGCCGACGGCCTCGCCTACGCGGAGATCGCCAGGCGCCTCGACCGTCCGACCTCGACGGTCACCCGGGAGGTGATGCGCAACGGCGGCCCCGCCGGCTACCGCGCCGACCTCGCCCACCGCGCCACCGAACAGCGCGCCCACCGCCGCAAGCAGGCCGCGCCCCGCGGGCCCGAGGCCGCCCCGCAGGCGTACGGGCGGGACGCCGAGGCGGTGCGCGCGTACGAGGAGACGCTCACCACCGTCCTCATGCAGACGGGCACGCCGAAGATGATGGCCCGCATCCTGACCTGCCTCTACATGAGTGACACCGGCAGCATGACCGCCTCCGAACTGGTCCAGAAGCTCCAGGTCAGCCCGGCGTCCGTGTCCAAGGCGATCGCCTTCCTCGACAGCCAGGGCCTGGTGCGCCGCGAACGCGACGAACGCCGCCGGGAGCGCTACATCGTGGACGACGACGTCTGGTACCAGTCGATGATCGCCAGCGCCCACGGCACCACCCAGCTCGCCGAGGCCGCCCGCGAGGGCGTCGGCGTCCTCGGCGCCGGCACCCCGGCCGGCGTCCGTCTGGAGAACATCGCCCGCTTCGTCGACTTCGTCTCCGAGAGCATCATCCGGGCCGCCGAACAGGCCCGCGACATCCTCCACACGAAGCCCCCGGCCACTCCGGCCGCCCAGCCCGCCCCGGACGACACCGACTGACCGGCTGGCCGACCGACCGTCACCGCGCCCACCGTCGAATCCGGTTGCCCGCCGGGGCTGGTGGGCGCGGATAATCCCCGTACGGACTCGTGACCCGTGACCCGTGACCGATCGGTGGAGATACCCCCATGACCACCTCTTGGACCACCTTCGGCGGTGACCTCCACCTCGACCTCACCGGCCGCCGCGCCGCCGGGGCCGGACTGCGCGCGGCCCTGGAGGAGGCCCTGCGGGAGGCCGTGCTGGACGGCCGGCTCGCCCCCGGCACCCGGCTGCCCTCCTCCCGGGCGCTCGGCGAGGACCTCGGCATCGCCCGCAACACCGTGGTGGAGGTGTACGGCCAGCTCACCGCCGAGGGCTGGCTGACCTCCCGCCAGGGCTCCGGCACCACGGTCGCCGAGCAGTCCGCGCCGCACCGCGCCCCCGCCGGCCCGCGCCGCCCGGACGCGCCCCGGAGCCTGCGCCACGACTTCCGGCCCGGCCGCCCCGACGTCTCGCTGTTCCCGCGCAGCGCCTGGCTGGCGGCCGCCCGGCGGGCCCTCGCGGTGGCCCCCAACGAGGCGCTGGCGTACGGCAGTCCGATGGGCCGCCCCGAACTGCGCGAGGCCCTGACCGGGTACCTGGCCCGGGTCCGCGGCGTGCGCACCGACCCCGAACGGCTGCTGATCTGCACCGGCGTCACCCAGGGCCTCGGCCTGCTCGCCACCGCCCTGCGCGAACGCGGCACCCGCGCACTGGCCGTCGAGGCGTACGGGCTGCCGCCGATGCGCCGGGTGGTGGAGGCCAACGGGCTGGCCGCGATGCCGCTGCCGGTCGACGAGGAGGGCGCCCGCACCGACCTGCTGCCCTGGACCAACGCCGGCGGGGTCCTGCTCACCCCCGCCCACCAGTTCCCCACCGGGGTGCCGCTGGCCGCGCACCGCCGGGCGGCCGCCGTGGCCTGGGCCCGGGAGAGCGGCGGCTTCGTGATCGAGGACGACTACGACGGCGAGTTCCGCTACGACCGCCAGCCGCTCGGCGCCACCCAGGCGCTCGACCCCGAGCGGGTGGTCTACGCGGGCACCGCCGCCAAGAGCCTGGCCCCCGGACTACGGCTGGCCTGGCTCGCCCTGCCGGACGAACTGGTCGAGCCGGTGGCCGAGTTGAAGCGCCTCGCGGACACCCAGTCCGGGGTTCTGGACCAGCTGACGCTGGCCGAACTGATCACCTCCGGCACCTACGACCGGCACGTACGCCGCTGCCGGCTGCACTACCGGCGCCGCCGCGACCGCCTGGTCACCGCGCTCGCCGAGCGCGCCCCGCACGTACGGGTCACCGGGATCGCCGCCGGGATGCACGCCGTCCTGGAGCTGCCGCCCGACTCGCTGCCCGAACCGGAGCTGCTGGAGCGGGCGGAGGCCGCCGGGCTGGCCCTCAACGGCCTCGCCTGGTGCCTGGCCGACCCCGCGCTGGCCCGGGACGCCGCCCCGGGCCTGGTCATCGGCTACGGCACCCCGCCCGAGCACGCCTTCCCGGCGGCCCTGGACGCGCTCTGCGCGCTGCTGGGCAGGGTCTGAGGCGGGTATGTCCCGGTCGGGCTACTTGTTGCGGTTGCCCAGCTCGAAGAGCAGCATCAGGAAGCCGGCGAAGGCGTGGGTGGCGACCATGTAGATCAGCACCCGGACGGTGACCCGGCGGTTGGCCCACTTGCCGGCGTCGATGGTCTTGGGGGCATTGGTGGTGTCGGCCATGACGGTTCTCCTCGGGTGCGGGTGATGAGGGGTCAGTGGGTGCCGGGCGAGGGTCAGTGGGGCGTGGCGGGCCCGCCGCCGAGGCACAGCTCGCCGCCGGGGCTCTGCAGCAGGGTGTGGACGAACAGCAGCTCCACCCCGTCCGCCGACTCGGCGGCGATGCAGTGCGGGGTGAGCGAGTCGAAGTGCGCGGAGTCGCCCTCGTCGAGCTGGTGGACGCGGTCGCCGAGGGTGAGCCGCAGCCGCCCCTGGAGCACGTACAGCCACTCCTCGCCGGGGTGCACCCGGACCACCGCGTCCTGGATGCCCGGCGGCACCTGGACCCGCAGCGCCTGCATCGCCCGGCCCGGGGCACCGGCCCTCCGGTAGCCCCAGCCGCCGGCCCGGCCGGGCTCGATCGCGCCGCCGCGCACCACCGGGTCCGGCTCCACCATCGCCTCGCCGAGCAGGCCGGAGACGGAGGTGCCGTAGGCGCGGGCGAGGCCGAGCAGCACCGGCAGCGAGGGCTGCCGTCTGCCGGTCTCCAGCCGGGACAGATACGCTGGGGAGAGCCCGACCCGGGCGGCCGCGACCTCCAGGGTGAGCCGGCTGGAGAGCCGGTGCTCACGCAGGCGGGCCGCGAGACCGGACACCTCCTGGTCGTCGGCGGCGTCGGTGAGGTCGTCGCTGGTGGTCATGTGACCAGTGGACACCCGCCGTGCCGGGCGGGCAAGAATTTTGCCTCAGAGGCAATCCGCCGTAACCCCGTGCCGGGTGGGCCCGTTGACCCGCAACGATCGTGCCCCGCGGAGGGTTACGGGCGAGCCGTGCGGTGGCTCACGGCCGGGGGATGTTGCGCAGGTTGCTGCGGGCCAGATCGATCATCCGCCCGACCCCGCCGGACAGCACCGTCCGGCCCGCCGCCAGCGCGAACCCCTTCAGCTGAGCCGCCGTGATGTGCGGGGGGATGGAGAGCGCGTTCGGGTCGGTCACCACGTCCACCAGCGCCGGCCCGGGCCGCTCCAGGGCCTCCGCCAGCACCTCCCGCACCCGGGCCGGCTCGGTGACCCGCTTCGCCGGGATGCCCATCGCCCGGGCGATCCCCGCGTAGTCGACGTCCCCGTTGTCGATCTCCGACTCCGGGTAGCCGGACACCAGCATCTCCAGCTTGATCATGCCGAGCGCGCCGTTGTTGAACACCACCGTCTTCACCGGCAGCCGGTGCCGGGCCACCGTGAGCAGCTCCCCCAGCAGCATCGACAGCCCGCCGTCGCCCGACATCGAGATCACCTGCCGCCCCGGGCAGGCCAGCTGGGCGCCGATCGCGTGCGGCAGCGCGTTCGCCATCGACCCGTGCAGGAACGAACCGATCACCCGGCGGCGCCCGTTCGGCCGCAGGTAGCGGGCGGCCCACACGTTGTTCATGCCGGTGTCCACGGTGAACACCGCGTCGTCCGCCGCCACCTCGTCCAGCACCGAGGCCACGTACTCCGGGTGGATCGGCAGGTGCTTCTCGATGTCCCGGGTGTAGGCCCCGACCACGTCCTCCAGCGCCTTGCAGTGCTTGCGCAGCATCTCGTCCAGGAACGCCCGGTCGTCCTTGCGCTCCAGCAGCGGCAGCACCGCCCGCAGCGTCGCCGAGACGTCCCCGTGCACCGCCAGCTCCAGCGGCGTACGACGGCCCAGCCGCGTCGCGTCGTGGTCCACCTGGATCGTCCGCGCCCCCGGCAGGAACGAGTCGTACGGGAAGTCGGTGCCGAGCAGCAGCAGCAACTCCGCCGAGTGCAGCGCCTCGTGGCAGGCGCCGTAGCCGAGCAGCCCGCTCATCCCGACGTCGTACGGGTTGTCGAACTGGATCCACTCCTTGCCGCGCAGCGAGTGCCCCACCGGCGCGTTCAACGCCGCCGCGAGCTCCATCACCTCGGCATGCGCCCCGCGCACCCCCGCCCCGCAGAACAGGGCCACCGTCCGGGCCCCGTTCAGCGCCGCCGCCAGCGCCTGGACCTGCGACCACGGCGGAGCGGCCACCGCCTGCTCGGTGAGGAAACCGCCCTGCCCGGTCGGCCCGGCGGCCGGCAGCGCGGCCACGTCACCCGGGAACGCCAGCACCGCGACCCCGGGCGAACCCAGCGCGTGCTGGACGGCGATCCGCAGCAGCCGGGGCAGCTGGGCCGGCGTCGACACGCTCTCGCACCAGGCGCTGCAGTCGGTGAACACCCGCTCGGGATGGGTCTCCTGGAAGAACCCGGTGCCGATCTGCGCGGACGGGATGTGCGAGGCCAGCGCCAGCACCGGCAGACCGCCGCGCTGGGCGTCGTACAGGCCCTGGATGAGGTGGGTGTTGCCCGGGCCGCAGGAGCCCGCGCAGACCGCGAGGCGGCCGCTCAGCTCGGCCTCGGCCGCCGCCGCGAACGCCCCGGCCTCCTCGTTGCGCACGTGCACCCAGCCGATCCCGTCGGCCCGGCGGATGGCGTCCACCACCGGGTTCAGGCTGTCCCCGACCACCCCGTAGACCCGTTCCACCCCGGCCTGCCGGAGCACCTCCACCATCTGCTCGGCCACACTCACCACGGAAGCACTCCCACTCGCCGGCCACGGGTCACCTGCACCCTCCACCCGTGTGCGGGCCCCCGCAGCCGGGGCGCGGCCGACGGGGTGACGGCGGGGGCCGTGGCGGGCGGGGCGCAGGGGTCCGTGGGGGCCGGGGTCCGTGCGTTCGGGGCTACTCCGCCGCGAGGTGGTCGGGGCCGGCGGTGATGGTGCCTCCGGCAACGCCGGCCTGGGGCTGGCGGCGGGCGGGTTCGCGGCCGGGGGGCTGGATGCAGCGTTCCTGGGCGGGCGGGCTCGCGGTGGGCCGGACCGCCGGGGTGCCCGGCCGGAGCTGGAACTCCTCGCCGTCGTGCCGCACCCGGATCGAGGAGCCCCGGCGCAGCGTGTACGTGGTGTCGTCGTGGGTGATCCGGACCGCCAGCAGCATCCCGCGCACCTGCATCGAGAAGCTCAGCCGCATCAGCCCCGGGGGCAGCCGCGGCCGGAACGACAGCGTCTCGCCGTGGTCGCGCAGCCCGCCGAACCCGGCCACCAGCGCGATGCAGGCGCCGGCCAGCGAGGCCATGTGCAGCCCGTCCCGGGTGTTGCCGCCGAGGTCGTGCAGGTCCATCATCGCGGCCTCGGCGGTGTAGTCGTACGCGAGGTCCAGCTGCCCGACCTCCGCGGCGATCACCGCCTGGGTGCAGGCGGACAGCGAGGAGTCGCGCACGGTGAGCCGCTCGTAGTACGCGAAGTTGCGGGCCTTCTGGTCGTCGGTGAAGGCGTCGCCGCGCACCTGCATGGCGAGCACCAGGTCGGCCTGCTTGACCACCTGCTTGCGGTACAGGTCGAAGTACGGGTAGTGCAGCAGCAGCGGGTAGTTCTCCTGCGGGGTGTTCTCGAAGTCCCAGACCTGGTGGTCGGTGAAGCCGTCGGCCTGCGGGTGCACCCCGAGGTTCTCGTCGTACGGGATGAACATCGCCGCGGCCGCGTCCCGCCAGGCGGCGGTCTCCTCGGTGTCCACGCCGAGCGCGGAGGCCTCCCGGGGGTGCCGGGTGGCGGCCTCGGCGGCGTGCCGCAGGTTGCTCTGGGCCATCAGGTTGGTGAAGACGTTGTTGTCGGCGACCGCGCTGTACTCGTCCGGCCCGGTGACCCCCTCGATGCGGAACCGCCCGACCGCGTCGTGGTGGCCCAGCGAACGCCACATCCGGGCCGTCTCGACCAGCAGCTCCAGCCCGTACGCCCGCTCGAACTCGACGTCCCCGGTGACCCGGACGTACCGGGCGACCGCCGCCGCGATGTCGGCGCCGATGTGGAACGCGGCGGTGCCCGCCGGCCAGTACCCGGAGCACTCCTCGCCGCGGATCGTCCGCCACGGGAACACCGCGCCGGACAGGCCGAGTTGGGCGGCCCGTTCGCGGGCCAGCGGCAGGGTGGTGTGCCGCCAGCGCAGCGCCTGGTTGACCGCGGCGGGCAGGCAGTAGGTGAGCACCGGCAGGACGAAGGTCTCGGTGTCCCAGAAGCTGTGCCCGTCGTAGCCGGGGCCGGTCAACCCCTTGGCGGGGATGGCCCGTTCCTCGCTGCGCGCGCCGGACTGCAGCACGTGGAAGATCGCGAACCGGACGGCCTGCTGGAGTTCGACGTCACCCTCGATCTCGATGTCGCTGGCGGACCAGAACTCCTCCAGGAACTTGGCCTGTTCGGCCACCAGCCCCTCCCAGCCGGTGAACCGGGCGGCGGTCAGCGCCGCCTCGACCTGGTCCCGCACCGCGGGCAGCGAGCGGGTCGCGGACCACCCGTACGCCATGAACTTGACCAGCCGCACCCGCTCGCCGGGCCGCAGCACCGTGGTGACGCTGATCCGGCCGTGGTCGGCGGCGCTCTCGGCGACCGTGTCGAAGCGGTCCGGGCCCTCGATGAGGTGGTCCATCCCGGCGGCGACCCGGATCCCGCTGTAGCGGGTGCGGTGCACCAGGACCGCCTTCGTCCCGTCGGCCTGGTGGCTCTCGCCGTGCAGCGGGGCCTCCAGCGCGGCGGCGGCCCGCGGGTCGCCCTCACCGCCGCCGGGCAGCTGCTCGTTCGCCACCAGCTCGGACTGGAGGACGATCCGCACCGGCCCGTCCACCGCCTCGACCACGTACTCCACGGCGGCCACCGCGCGCTGGGTGAGCGAGACCAGCCGGGTGGACCCCACCCGCACCGTCCGCCCGGCCGGGGACGTCCACTCGGCCTCGCGGCGCAGCAGCCCGTCGCGGAAGTTCAGCCGGCGGGTGTGACCGCGCAGCTCGCCGTAGCGCAGGTCGAAGGGCTCGTCGTCCACCAGCAGTCGGATGATCTTGCCGTTGGTGATGTTGATGATGCTCTGGCTGGACTCCGGGTACCCGTAGCCGCCCTCCCCGTACGGCAGCGGGCGCAGCTCGAAGACGCCGTTCAGGTAGGTGCCGGGCAGGCCGTGCGGCTCGCCCTCGTCCAGGTTGGCGCGCAGGCCGATGTGGCCGTTGGAGAGCGCGAAGACGGACTCCGCGCGGGCCAGCGAGGCCGGGTCCAGGCCGTGTTCGGCGATCTGCCAGGGGTCGACGACGAAGGGCTGCTCCTGGCCGCTCACCGGTCCTCCTCCAGCAGTTCGGCGAGGTCGGTGACGACCACGGTCGCGCCGTCGCGGCGCAGTTCGGCGGCCTGCCCGACCCGGTCGACGCCGACCACCGCCCCGAAACCGCCCGCGTGCCCGGACGCTACCCCGGCGAGCGCGTCCTCGAACACCGCGGCGTGCTCCGGCGCGACGCCCAGCGCCTGGGCGGCGGCCAGGTAGGTGTCCGGGGCAGGCTTGCCGGGCAGGCCCTCACGCTTGGCGACCAGCCCGTCCACGACCACGTCGAACAGCTCCTCGATCCCGGCGGAGCGCAGCACGTCCCGGCAGTTGGCGCTGGACGACACCACCGCCGTGGGCAGCCCCAGCGCGCGCAGCCGGCGCACGTACGCCACCGAGCCCTCGAACGGCTGCACGCCCTGCTCGCGGATCATCCGCAGCACGGTGTCGTTCTTGGCGAGGCTGATGCCGTGCACGGTGCGGGCACCCGGCGGATCGGCGTCGGTGCCCTCGGGCAGGTCGACGTCGCGGCTGGCCAGGAAGGCCCGGGTGCCGTCCAGTCTGGGCCGGCCGTCCACGTAGGTGTCGTAGTCGGCGACCGCGTCGAACGGGACGAACGGCCCGCCGGTGCGGATCGCCTCCGCCCGCAGGAAGGCGTCGAAGGTGTCCTTCCAGGCCGCGGCGTGCACCTTGGCGGTCTGGGTGAGCACCCCGTCGAGGTCGAAGAGGAAAGCGCGGATGTCGTCCGAAAGCCCCAGCATGGGTGCAGTCTCACCCGTACGACGGGTTAAAACCGCCCATTCCCGGCGGCGCGTCGCGGGAACGGGCGGCTGTGCGTGGCTTCGGGTGCGGGTTCTGGTTTGGGTGCGGGTGCGGGTGCGGGTGCTCAGGGCGAGTCGGGCGAGGCGATCAGCGCGAACGCCGCGCCCTGCGGGTCCTGGACCACCGCCATCCGGCCGGACTGCATGTCGAACGGCGGCTGGATCACCGAGCCGCCCGCCTTGACCAGGGCGTCCACGGTGGAGTCGGTGTCGTCCACCGAGAAGTAGGTCATCCAGTGCGACGGCGTCCCCGGCGCCAGGTACCCGGCGACCGGCTGCATCCCGCCCACCGTGCGCTCGTGCACGTTGAGCGAGTAGTAGCCCTCCATGCCCTGGATGGTCGCCGGGCGCAGGCCCAGCGCCTGGTGGTAGAAGCGGCCGGCCGCGTCGGTGTCGTTGGTGTTGAGCTCGTTCCAGACCAGCGCGCCGGGCTCGTTCACGATGCCCGCGCCGTTGAACTCCACCGGCTGCCAGACCCCGAACACCGCCCCGGTCGGATCGGCGGCGACCAGCATCCGGCCGGTCGTGCCGACGTCCATCACCGGGTACATGATCGTGCCGCCGTTGTCGGCGATCGCCCGGCTCGTGGCGTCCACGTCCTCCGAGGCCAGGTAGGTGGTCCAGGCGACCGGCGGAAGGGGTTCGCCCTCGGGGGCCATCCGCCCCATGATCCCGGCGACCGGCTTGCCGTTCAGCGAGCACACGGCGTAACCGCCGAACTCGGGCGGGCCGATCTCGCCCTGCCAGCCGAACAGGTCGCGGTAGAAGTCGAGGGCGGCCTGCTGGTCGCTCGCCATCAGATCGACCCAGCACGGCGTGCCGGGCTTGTACGGAGCGGTGACTACGGGCATTGCTGGCCTCCAGTGGTCGGCGGGCGGCCGAGTGGTCGGCGGAGATCGGCGGTGGGGCTCGGTGGTGGGGCTCGGTGGTGGAGCGGCGGACGTCCGCGGGGATCGGCGGGGATCGGCGCACGGGCGAACGCCGGGTACACCGCCCACCTTCGTCGCGCGTCCGCGATCCCGCCACCGGACGGCGTCCAGGTGGGCACGGTGACCGGGGCACGGTGACCGGGGCACGGCGGTGGGGGCCCGGGGTCAGGTCTGGTGCTGGGGCGGGCGCACGAAGTACGGCTGCACCTTGCCGCTCTGCGCGAAGTCCTTCAGCCGCACCAGCAGCTCCGCCCAGGTACCGGCCACCATGGGGACGCCCTCCTCGCTGCCCGGCTGCCAGCCGCCGTGGCGCAGCAGCAGCCGGGTGCGGTGCGGGTCACCGGGCTGGTCGGCGAGGTCCCAGCTGATCCACGTCCCGGCCCAGTGCGGCGGGAAGGCGCCCACGTTCGCCCAGACCACCCGGTCCCGGTCGGCTCGCTCGCGGCGCAACCGGAAGGGCTCCGGGACGTCCGGGAAGTCGAACAGCAGGACGTCGCCCTCCCGGTCGACCTCGGTGGTCCACCAGGAGGTCAGGCCGTCGTGGGTGTTCAGCGCCGCGAGGACGGTCTCGCGGGGCGCGGCGATGTCGATCTGCATGGCGATGTCGGTCACGAGGTCCGCCTCCCGGGCGCTGCGGCGTACGACCCCCTGACCGACACGATGGCAGGGTTTGCGGATCCCCGCTCCCCGCTCGGCCACTGCTCGGCCGCTGCTCAGGCCCGGCTCAGCCCCCGCTGCCGTACGTGATGTCGCGGCAGATGTCGTCGTCCGCCGAACGCGAGCCCTCCGTCACGCTGGGCGGCAGGCTCACCGGCGCGCTCGGGGCGGTCGCGGCCGCCGACTTCGCGGTGCCCGCACCACCGGCGCCCGTCGCGGCGCCGGCGTTGGCCGCCGCGAAGTCCTTGCCGACGATCACGGTGATCCCCGCCGAGGACCCGGCCTCCACGGTGGCGCCCGGGAACAGCGCCGCGACCTTCTCCGCGTTCGCCTTCTGGCCGGAGCCGTACTCGATCACGGTGGTGGCGTACTTGGTGCTGGCCGCCGTGCCCATCTTGGTGACGGTGAACTTGGCCGCCTTCAGCTGGTCGCCCGCCGCACCCGCCATGCCGGAGACGGTGGTGCCGTTGTAGACGGCGACCTTGATGCTCGCGTTGGCCGGGTCCGGCGCGGCGGGGGCCGCGGTGGAGGCCGGGGCGGCGGGCTGACCGCTCGGCGCGGCCGACGGGTCGGCCTGCTGGCCGGTGGCGTTCTGGCCGTCGATGGTGCGGTCGGCCTTGAGGCTCTCCCACAGCTTGTCGACGTCCGGGTGGACCAGTTCGAGGTCCTCCGCCTTGAAGCGCCACGGCGGGGTGACGAACTTGAGGTTCTTCATGTCGATGTTCTTCAGCGAGAGCCCGAAGCCCATCAGCTTGTCCACCGAACCCAGCCCCTCGTCGACGGTCATCGACTTGGTGGCGGCGTCCGCGAGCGGCAGCAGGTTGGTGGGGTTGAGCCCCCGCTTCTTGACGCTGGTGATCAGCGAACCGAGGAAGGCCTGCTGACGCTTCATCCGGCCGATGTCCGAACCGTCGCCGATGCCGTGCCGCAGCCGCACGTAGTCGAGCGCGGACTGGCCCGAGACCGTCTGCCGGCCGGCCTGCAGGACCTGCTTGCCCTTCTTGGTCAGCTTCGGGTTGATGTCGTTCTCGTAGATGGGCCCCGGGAGGCAGACCTCGACGCCTTCCACCGCCTTGGTCATCGCGGAGAAGCCCTGGAAGTCGACCACGATGGTGTGGTCGACCCGGATCCCCGTCATCTTCTCCACCGTGTTCAGCGTGCACGCCGGGTTGCCGGCCGCCGAACCGCCGACCGAGAAGGCGCTGTTGAACAGCGCGCCCTTCTCCTCCTTGGTCCACTTGCCGTTCGGCAACTTGCAGGAGGGTCTGGTGACCAGCGCGTTGCGGGGTATCGAGACGCCGATCGCGTGCTTGTGGTCGGCGTAGACGTGCAACAGGATCGTGGTGTCCGAACGGGCGCCGTCGCTGTCGCCGCCGCCCAGGTCGGAGTTGTTGCCGCCGCGGCTGTCGGAGCCGATCAGCAGCACGTTCACCGGCTTGTTGCCGTCCGCGTCGGCCTGCGCCTCCGGCGGACGGTCCTTGGCGATCGCGTCGCTGTCGAAGGTGGTGAGGTTGCCGTTCAGCTTCCAGTAGATGAGCCCGCCGGCCGCGGTGACCAGCACCAGCACGCCGGCCGCCGACCAGGCCACGATCTTCTTGACGTTCTTCTTCGGGCGCCGGCTGTTGCGGGCCGCCGCCCGGCCTCCGGGGCCGCCGCCGTCGGGGCCACCGGCTCCGGCTCCGGCCGGGGC
>NZ_JBSGFD010000064.1:0-43304 GCF_053603215.1 Kitasatospora sp. NPDC004240
TCCGATCTCGCAGGGCCGCAGGGCCGCAGGGCCGCAGGGCCGCAGGGCCGCAGGGCCGCAGGGCCAACGAGCCTGGTGGCCTCCGGGCCGACGCCGGCCCGGGGATCGTCCGAGGGGCCCGCCCGGCCGGGCTGTGAGAGGGTCGGCCCATGGAACAGCGCGTACTGGGCCGCACCGGCCGGCCCGTCTCGGTGGTGGGACTCGGCACCTGGCAGCTCGGTGCGGACTGGGGTGACGTCCGCGAGGAGGACGCCCTGGCGGTGCTGGACGCCTCGGTCGAGGCCGGCGTCACCCTCTTCGACACCGCCGACGTCTACGGCGACGGGCGCAGCGAGCAGCTGATCGGCCGGTACCTGAAGGGGCGTCCGGACGCCGAGGTGCTGGTCGCCACCAAGTTCGGCCGGCGGGTGGAGCAGCGGCCGGAGCACTACCGGCTCGACAACTTCCGGGCCTGGGCCGACCGTTCACGGGCCAACCTGGGTGTCGAGCGGCTCGCCCTGGTGCAGTTGCACTGCCCGCCGACGCCGGTGTACTCCAGCGACGAGGTCTTCGACGCGCTCGACACCCTGGTCGACGAGCAGCGCGTCGCCGCGTACGGGGTGAGCGTGGAGACCTGCGCGGAGGCGTTGACCGCGATCGCCCGGCCGGGGGTCGCCAGCGTGCAGATCATCCTCAACGCGTTCCGGCTGAAGCCGCTGGAGCGGGTGCTGCCCGCGGCGGCCGCGGCCGGGGTGGGCGTCCTGGCCCGGGTGCCGCTGGCCTCCGGGCTGCTGTCGGGCCGGTACACGGAGCGGACCACGTTCGCCGCGGACGACCACCGCAGCTACAACCGGCACGGCGAGGCCTTCGACCAGGGCGAGACCTTCTCCGGGGTCGACTTCGCGACGGGTGTGGAGGCCGCCCGGGCGTTCGCCGCGCTCAGCCCCGAGGGTGCGACGCCGGCCCAGACGGCCCTGCGCTGGATCGTCCAGCAGCCGGGCGTCACCACCGTCATCCCCGGCGCCCGCGACACCGGGCAGGCCCGGGCGAACGCGGCCGCCGCCGGCCTGCCCCCGCTGCCGGACGCCACCCTGGCGGCGATCCGGGAGCTGTACGACGAGCGGATCCGCCCGCTGGTGCACGACCGCTGGTGACCCGGGCCCCGGGCCAGCCGTTCGGACCCGCCGGGTGGTGGACCGCGGGATCCGCGCCCAGGCTGGTGGGCATGGGTAGCAAGCGGTGGGTCCCCGCGGTGGTGCACTGCCGCCCGGGTCAGGTGGCGGGCGCGGACACGGCGGCGGCGCACGTCGCGGGCGAGGTCCGGGTCACCGGCCGCTGGGTGAGGGTCCGTACCGGGCACGGTGACGCCGAGGTCTGGATCTCCTCCTCCGCGGTCCAGCGCATCGTGTGGCAGGCGCCACCCGAGGGCTGAGCCCGACTGTACGGCCCCCCGGTTGCCGGCCAGGCCGTACCGGGGGAAACCCGATCACCGGAGGAGACCCGGCATGGCCAGCAACGGTCCCGACCGTGACGAGACGCCGTCCGAGCGCGCGGACCGCCTCTGGAACGAGATGCTGCAGGAGGTGCGGGTCTGCCAGACCGGCGCGCAGATCCTCTTCGGCTTCCTGCTGTCCGTGGTGTTCACCCCGCGGTTCACCGCCCTCCCGGACTTCGACCGGCATCTGTACGTCGCGGCGGTGGTGCTCGGCGCGGTCGCCACCGGCACGCTCATCGCCCCGGTCGCCTTCCACCGCTTCCTCGCCGGCCGCGGTGTCAAGCCCGAGCTGGTCCGGGTCGCCGGCCACCTCATCAACGTCGGTCTGGTCCTGCTCGCCCTCACCATCACCACCACCCTGCTGCTCCTGCTGCGCACCGCCCTGCACGCCTCGACGGTCGCCTGGGTGCTCACCGCGGCGGTCCTGGGCTGGTTCACCCTGTGCTGGCTCGTCCTGCCGAAGATCGTGCTGCACCGCGCCACCCGCGGCCGGAACACCGGTCGGACGGCGGACACGTAGGTCCTGGTCGGTGGGGCCGGACGGCCGGGTCGGTCACCGTCGGCGGGAATGAGCCGGTAGCGGTTCAGCGGCCGGGGACGAGGGCGGTGAGCTCGGACGGGTCGTGGGCGCAGACCAGGCGGACCTCGTCGGCGTGGGTGCGCCGCAGGTCGCGCAGGAGCTCCAGGGTGTCGCGGCGGGCCCCGCGGTCGACGGCCACCAGGTGCTGGAAGGCGGTCAGACCGTACGGGCGGCGCGGCGCGCGCGGGTCGACGTCGGTGTGCGAGAAGTACGCGTCGCCGCAGTGCAGCAGCCAGCCGCCGTCCGTCCGGACGGCGACTCCGCAGTGGCCGCGGGAGTGGCCGGGCAGCGGCACCAGGAGCAGGTCGGGCACCTCTCCCGGCAGGATCGGAATGCCCCGCAGGCCGTAGAAGTCCTCGGTGGCGGCCGCCCGGGGGTGCTCCGCCCACAGCGGGTCGTGCGCCCACTGCGCGGGGCGGTAGCGGTCGCGTTCGCCGCGGGTGGCCCGGGCGCGAGCGGCACGCAGCTCCTCGTCGAGGACGTGGACGCGGGCGTGCGGGAAGTCGCCGATCCCGCCCGCGTGGTCGAGGTCGAGGTGGGTGAGCACGATGTGGCGCACGTCCCGCGGGTCGTACCCGAGGGCACGGATCTGGTGCAGGGCCGTACGGGCGGGGTCGAGCCGGGGCCGGACCACCGTGAGGAACTGCCGGCCGAGGCGGCCGGGATCCGCGACGTCGTCCGTCCCGAAGGCGGTGTCGACCAGGACCAGCCCGCTCGGGCCCTCGATCAGCAGGCAGTGCGCGGACAGCCGGCCGACCAGCGGTCCGCCGCTGCCGAGCAGCAGCCGCCCGCCGACGGGGCACATGGTCGCGCAGTCCAGGTGGTGCACTCTCACGTCGGCCTCCCACGCCTCACGGGCGCCGTCGGGCGCCCTGGCGGTCCCCTCGCCGTCACGGACGACGCCGGGGCCGCGCGGCAGCGTACCAGCGGGTAGGTGCGCGCGGAACGCCCCCTCCCCCGGCTGCGGAGCACTCCCCGCGGCCTCGGGCGCGCGGCCGCCCACCGGCCCCGACGGCGGGGCCAGTAAACTCGGCCCACGTGGCGGATACTCAGTACGAAGATCTTTTGAAGCTCGTCCTCACGACGGGGAAGACCAAGGGCGACCGGACGGGCACCGGCACCCTGAGCGTCTTCGGGCACCAGCTGCGGTACGACCTCTCGCAGGGGTTCCCCCTGGTCACCACCAAGAAGGTGCACCTCAAGTCCATCGTCCACGAGCTGCTCTGGTTCCTGCGCGGCGAGTCCAACGTCGGCTGGCTGCAGGAGCACGGCGTCACCATCTGGGACGAGTGGGCCGACGGGAAGGGCGAGCTCGGACCGGTCTACGGCGTCCAGTGGCGTTCCTGGCCCACCCCCGACGGCCGGCACGTCGACCAGATCTCCGAGGTCCTCGACACGCTGCGCCGCGACCCCGACTCCCGGCGCGCGATCGTCTCCGCCTGGAACGTCGCCGACCTGGACCGGATGGCGCTCGCGCCGTGCCACGCCCTCTTCCAGTTCCACGTCGCGGACGGCAGGCTCTCCTGCCAGCTGTACCAGCGCAGCGCGGACCTGTTCCTCGGCGTCCCGTTCAACATCGCCAGCTACGCGCTGCTCACCCACATGGTGGCGCAGCAGCTCGACCTGGAACCGGGCGACTTCATCTGGACCGGCGGCGACTGCCACATCTACGACAACCACCGCGACCAGGTGACCGAGCAGCTCTCGCGCGAGCCCTTCGCGTTCCCCCGGCTGCGGCTGCGCCGCGCGGACTCGCTGTTCGACTACGCCTACTCCGACGTGGAGGTGCTGGACTACCGGCACCACCCGGCGATCAAGGCACCGGTCGCGGTATGAGCATCGGGATGATCTGGGCGCAGGCCCACGGCGGTGTGATCGGCGCGGACAACGGCATGCCGTGGCACCTCCCCGAGGACCTGGCGCACTTCAAGGCGACCACGCTGGGGCGTCCCGTGGTCATGGGACGCCGCACCTGGGACGGGCTGCCCGTCCGGTTCCGCCCGCTGCCCGGCAGGCGCAACATCGTGGTGACCCGCGATCCGCGGTGGACGGGCGAGGGCGCGGAGCGCGCGGGATCCGTCGACGAGGCGCTGCGGATCGCCGCGGAGGGACGACCGCCGGAGCCGGATCCGGGTGATCCCGCCCTCTGGGTGGTCGGCGGCGGGGAGATCTACCGCGCCGCCCTGCCGTACGCCACGGTGCTCTCGGTCACCGAGATCGACGTGCCGGTGGACGGCGACACCCACGCCCCGGCCGTCGACGCGAGCTGGCGGGTCGTCCGGGACACCGGGTGGCTGACCTCGACGACCGGCTTGCGCTACCGCGTCCGGCGCCACGCCCGCTGAGGGAGCCCCGGGCCGCCCGGCGAACCGCGCGAGCCAGGCGGACCACGTGAGCCAGGCGGACCACGTGAGCCCGGCGACCGCTCAGGACGTGCCGTCGGCCACGGCCGCGCGCAGGAGGCCGAGGAAGACCGCCGCGGCCGGCGGCAGGGTGCGGCCGCGGCGGGTCGCCGTGCGCACCAGCCGGACCGGGGTCTCCTCGGGGTGCAGCGGGACCAGCGCGATGTCGGGCCGGGCGGCGCGGGCGGCCAGGGACGGGATGAGCGTCACGCCGAGACCGGCGGAGACCAGGCCCAGCTTGGCCGTCCACCCGGCCACCGTGTACTCGACGCGGGGACGGAACCCGCCGGCGACGCAGGCGGCCAGCAGGGTGGAGTCCGTACGGCGGCTGGCGGCGATCCAGTCCTCCCCCGCGAGTTCGGCCAGCCTCAGCGGCCGCCCCGAGGCCAGCGGGTGGTCCTTCGGGAGCGCCACCAGGACCGGGTCCTCGGCAAGCGTCGCGAGGTCGAACTCCTCGGTGTCGAAGGGCTGTTCCGGGTAGCCCACGACCAGGGCGAGGTCGATCACGCCCTCCCGCAGCCGGTCGAGCAGTTCGGCCGAGAGCCCTTCCGTGAGCGAGATCGCCACCCCCGGGTGGGCGGCGCGGAACCCGGCGAGCGCTCCGGGGACCAGCGCCGCGTTGGCGCTGTCGAAGGCGCCCACGCGCAGCCGTCCGGCGCCGAGGCCGGTCACCGCGGCCAGCTCGCGCCGGGTGCCGTCGAGCCGGTCCAGCAGCGCTTCGGCGTGCGGGAGCAGCGCCCGCCCGTGCTCAGTGAGCCGTACGCCGCGGGCCAGCCGGTCGAACAGTACGGCGCCCAACTCGGCCTCCAGGCCGGATATCTGACGTGATATCGCGGACTGGGTGTACCCCAGCCGCTCACCGGCGGCGGTGAACGAGCCCAGCTGGGCGGCGGTGCGGAAGACTTCGAGCCAGGCCATGTCCATCCCGCATGGCTACCATGCCGAACATTCGTTTGTCGCCTGGCTCGGCCCTCCCTAGCGTGGTGGCCATGGAGAAGATCGCATTCCTTGGACTGGGCCGGATGGGCCTCCCGATGGCCCGTCGACTCGCCGACGCCGGGCACCCGTTGACGGTGTGGAACCGTACGCCCCTGGCGGACGAGGGTGGCCTGATCGCGGCGGCCGACCCCGCCGAGGCGGTGCGGGGCGCCGGCATCGTGGTGACCATGCTGGCCGACCCGGCGGCGGTGGAGGCGGTGGCCGGGCGGTTCACGGCGGAGCTGGCCCCCGGCGCGCTGTGGATCGACATGTCCTCGATCGGCCCGGAGACGACGGCCGCGCTGCGGGCGGGACTGCCCGACGGCGTCGGCCTGGTGGACGCCCCGGTGCTGGGCAGCGTCGGCCCGGCCGCCGCCGGGAAGCTGACCGTCCTGGCCGGCGGCCGCGAGGAGGACCTCGACCGCGCGCAGCCCGTACTGGACGTCCTCGGGACCGTGGTGCGCTGCGGCGGGCCCGGGACGGGGGCCGCCCTCAAGCTCGTGGTGATCGGCGCGATGGTCGGCGGCGTGGCCGTGGTCGCCGAGGCGCTCGCCCTGGGCGACGCGCTGGGCCTGCCCGAGGAGCTGATGCTCGGCGCGCTCTCGGCCGGGCCGCTGGCAGGCGTGCTGGCGCGGGCGCGCAGCCGGGACTCCGACTTCCCGGTCCGGCTGGCGGCCAAGGACCTCGCGCTGGCCGGCGGCGGTCCGGTGCTCGGCGCCGTACGCGACCTGCTGCTCGCGTACCCGGACCTCGCCGAGCAGGACCTCTCGCGCGTGGTGGACGCCGTCCGGCGCTGAGACACGTGGTCGACGCCGTCCGGCGCCGAGGCGCTGCGCGGCCGGCCGGGCGGGCGGCGGTCCTCAGCCCGGCACTGGCGCCGTCAGCCCGGCGGCGGCGAGGACGGCAGGCCCTTCCTCGGGCCGCGCAGCTCCGTGTACACCGACCAGACCACCGAGACGGCCGGGACGGCGACGATCGCGCCGATCACCCCAGCCGCGATGCTGCCGGCCAGCACCGCGACCGCGACCACCACCGGATGCAGGCTCACCGCCCAGCTCATCACGAGCGGGTGCAGCAGATGGCCCTCGATCTGGCCGATCACGACGATCAGCAGCAGCACCACGATCGCGATCACCGGGCCCCGGGCGGCGAGCGCCACGAACGAGGCGGCCAGCAGCGCGATCGGCGAGCCGACCAGCGGGATGAACGACGCGCAGAACTCCAGCAGGGTCAGCGGCAGGGCGAGCGGCACGTCGAGCAGGAACAGGGCGATGCCCACCAGGACGGCATTGCTCGCGGCGACGATCACGATGCCCCGGGTGTAGCCGGCGAAGGTCCGCCAGGCGGCCCGGCCGCCCCGGTCGAGGTGGTCACCGGCGCCGGACGGCAGCTGGAGGGCGATCCACCGCCACATCCGCTCCCCCGAGTGCAGGAAGAACACCGACATGAAGAGCGCGAGGGCGGCGCCCGTCGCCACCTCGACCACCCGGTGGGCGTTGCTGACGGCCGCGCTGATCAGCGTCGACCGGTGCTCCGACACGAAGTCGGAGATCTTGCTCTGCAGGTCGTCGAAGGTCGTGGGCGACAGGTGGAAGGGCGCGCGCTCCAACCACCTCTCCAGCCGGTCCAGTCCGCTCTGGAACTCCTTGGCCAGGGTGGAGACCTCGACCGCGACGCTCTCACCGATCAGCGCGAGCAGTCCGGCCGGCACCAGGAGCGCGACGGCCAGCCCGACCAGGACGGCCGGTGGCCGGGGCAGGACGCGGGCGGCCAGGTCGACGACGGGCCGGACCACGGAGGTGATCACCAGGGCGAGGAACGCGGCCAGACCGATCAGGTGGAAGCGCCCCAGGACCATCAGCACCAGATAGCCGGCCGCCGCGACGACCAGCAGCCGCCAGGCGTGGTCGGAGAGGGAGCGCAGCACCGGTCCCGCGCCGCCGGCCGTCCCTCGCGTCGGCCGCCGGGGCGGGCGCGGCCTCACCGGCATCCCGCACCGCCCTCCGCTGCGGCGGTGGCCCACGGCCGGCCGGCCGATGGCGGGACGGGGCCACGGGGCCGGGGCCGGGGGCGGAGCCGGTCACGGAGCCGGGGCCTGCCGGGATGCGAAAGCGACATGCCCCCTGGATAACGGGTGCGGCGGGGCGGGGCCCGCTCCCGCGCCGACGCCCCCCTGCCCGGCGGCCGATCCTTCCCCCGCCCGGCTGACCTCGCTCGGCCGACCCCGCCCGACCGACCCCGGCCCGGCCCGGCCTACGGGGTCACCACAGGTGGTTCTGCTTCTTCCCCTCCCCGAGCCGGACGCCCTCGCCCGGCTGCACGCCCGAGCGGGCGGCGGCCGTGCGGCGGGCCAGGTCGAAGGCGGCCGCCGGATCGCGGTAGTCCGTCCAGGGGGCCGCCCCGCACCACGGCCCGATCAGCCGGAACTGCTCCAGCGCCGGCCGCCAGAGCCGCGCCCGCACCAGGTGGTGGGCCAGCAGGTGGCGCAGCTGCGGCAGGTGGGGGTCGTCCTCGGGCACCAGCGCCAGGGCGGACGCGACCGACACCAGGTGCCGACGGGCGACCAACGAGTCGGGCACCTGGCCGGCCGGCCTGCGCCGCTCCCGCTCGTACAGCGCGCGGAGGGTGAGCCCGGCCAGCGGGCTGCCCGCCGGTGCCCGGCGGACCGTGCGCCGGGCGAAGCGCATCATCTTCCGGTCGGTGCCGTGCCACTTGGCGCACCAGTACTGCAGCGCCTGCCAGTGCGCGTCGTAGTGGTGCGGCGCCCGGGCGACGAGTTCGGCCCAGAGCTCGCGGAACTGTCCGTTCCTGTAGCGGGCTCCGCGCGCGGCGGTGATCATGACGACCCAGGGATTGGGGTCGCGCGGGTCGAGCAGGGCTGCCCGGCGGGCCTCCTCGATCGCGGCGGGCAGCAGCCGGCGGAACTCGGCCATGGCCGCAGCGGGGACCTCGGGCGCATAGCCGTAGCCGCGGACCTTCCAGGCGCGCTGCACCATCAGGTGCGCCTGCGTCACCGCCGCGTCGCAGCTGCCAGGTTCGGCCGCCTGCCACTTCTCCAGCCAGGCGTCGTCCTCCGCCGCGATCTGCCCGAGCAGCTGGATGCGCGACCAGCGCTCGTCCCAGTCCTGGCCGGCGGAGGCGACGTACCCGGCGACCGGCCGCCAGTCGCCCCGCCAGGCGGCATCGGCCATCGCCTGGATCTCCCGCCGCCGGTACGCGGGCCTCGGGGGGCCGGCCGCCTCCGGGTCGAGCGCACTCCGCGGCACCATCCCGTAGGCGGTCGGGTCGAGGTTCTCGACCCGGGCCTTCCTCCGGTTGGCGTTGAGCTGGAACGTGACAGTGCCGACGACGAGGGCCACGACGAGCGTCACCGAGAAGACTGTTTGCTCCATGGACCCGCTTCCGGCTCGGGGGTGGGAGGACGGCCACCGGGCCGGACGCGCCGGGTGCCGTGTCGGTGTGGATCTTACGAGAGCCCGTCGTTCGTCACCGACGCGCCCCCGGCCGGGCAGCTCCGTGGACGGAGCGGCCCGGCCGGCGAGGTGACGCCCGGTCAGCGGCGGCGGGCCGTCATCGCGACCGCGGGTAGCAGGGCGAGGGACAGCAGACCGCCGGCCAGGGCGAGCACCGGGTAGCCGGCGGCCGCGACCACGGCGCCGGAGCTGAGGCCCCCGGTGGCGCCGGCGAGGGCGATGGAGACGTCGACCATGCCCTGGGTCCTGGCCCGGGTGGCGAGCGGGACGGTGTCGGTGATGATCGCGGTGCCGGAGACGAGGCCCAGGTTCCAGCCGAGGCCGAGCAGGGCCAGGGCGACGGCCAGCAGGACGACGGAGTCGTCGGGCGCGGCGGCGGCGAGGACGCCGGCGGCCAGCAGGGTGACTCCGGAGGCGGCGGCGATCCTGGAGCCGCCGTGGCGGTCGACGAGCCAGCCGGTCAGCGGGGACGGCAGGTACATGGCCCCGATGTGAATGGCGATCACCAGGCCGGAGGCGGCGGTGCCGTGGCCGTGGTCGTGCATGTGGACCGGTGTCATCGTCATGATCGCCACCATGACCAGCTGGGTGAGGACCATCACCAGCGCGCCGAGGAGCACACCGGAACGGCCGTCCCCCGCGTCGGCGTCCCCGGGGTCGGCCGCGGCCGGGTCGGTGGCGGCCGGGTCGACCTTCGCGTCGGCGAGGTCACGGGCCAGCAGCAGCGGGTCGGGCCTCAGCCGGAGCGCGAGGACGAGGGCGGCCAGGGCGTAGGCGACGCCGCCGAGGAGGAAGGGCCCGGCGAGGTTCGGGATGCCGAGGGATTCGGCGAGCCTGCCGGTGGGGGCGGCGAGGTTGGGGCCGGCGACGCCGCCGAGGGTGGTGGCGACCAGCACGGTGGAGACGGCCCGCGCGCGGCGGTGCGGCGGGGCGAGGTCGGCGCCGGCGTACCGGGCCTGGAGGTTGGTGGCGGTGCCGGCGCCGTAGACGAACAGGGCGAGGAACAGCAGGACCGGGCTGTCCAGGACGGCGGCGGTGATGACGCCCGCGGAGCCGACCGCACCCGTGAGGTAGCCGGCGGCGAGCCCGGGCCGGCGGCCGCGGGCCTGCGAGATGCGGCCCACGGCGACCGCGGCGAGGGCCGATCCGGCGGTGAACAGGGCGCTGGGCACTCCGGCGAGGCCGGTGGAGCCGAGCATGTCCTGGGCGAGGAGCGCGCCGACGGTGACACCGGCGGCGAGCCCGGCGCCGCTGAGGACCTGCGAGGCGACCAGGACGCGCAGGATGTGACGCTGCGCCTGCTCGGCCTCGTCGGATATGCCGTCGGCCGTGGTGGAGGGTGAGGTGCTCGTCATGCCTCTTCCGGGGGGGTGGCGGGAGCGGGGTGGGGGCGGGAACGACAGTAGTGTCCGCGGCCCGTGCTCCGCCCCGTTTTACGCCCGCCGGGCCCCGGGGCCCGCCCGCCAGGCCCCGGGCCCACCTTCCGGGTCCCGCGCGCGGGCCTCCCCGTACGGGCTCAGTGGCCGGGGTCCTCGGCGAGGTAGGTGCGGTAGGCGGCGGCCACCTGGTCGAGGTAGCGCCGGGCGCCGGCGCGCTCGGCGTCGGAGAGACCGTCCGCCGCCCCGAGGAGCAGGGTCAGGAGCGGTGCCAGCTCCCCCATGACGTGCCGGCGGCCGTCGTCGGTGACGTGCAGGATCTGCCGGCGGCGGTCGACCGGGTGGGGGGCGCGGGTCATGTGGCCCTCGGCGACGAGCCGGTTCACGGACTGGGTCGCGGCCGCGCTGGTGACGCCGAGGCGGCGGGAGAGTTCGACCGGGCCGATCGGCTCGCCGGCGCCCTTCGCCATGATGACGTGCTCGACCGCCTCGACGTTGGTCAGGGGCATCTCCAGCCGCTCCGCCAGGACGGCGCGCGCCAGCTGGGTGAGGGTCAGCACCTCGCGCAGGGACCGGGAGAGCTCGTCCCCGACGGGCTCGCCACCGGCGGGTACGCCGCCGGCCGGTCCGCCCCCCGGGGTGCCGGAATCCGCTCCGGCGGCCGCTCCGCGTGCCTGTTGCGCCATGCCCGTCATTCTGACACGGTAGGGATCGCTAAGCTGCTTAACGATTCCTAGAAGGCGCCCCCGTGTCCCGAACCCTGCCCGGCTCCCCCCTGCGGCCCACCGCGGGCCCGCCCCCCTCGGGCCCCGGCGTCCCCCGCCGGCCCCGCGCCACCGCCTGGCTCGTCCTGCTGCTGACCCTGATCGGACTCGGCGCGGCCTTCGCGCTCGGCCCGTCCGGCGCCGCCACCACCGAGGCCACCGGCACCGCGCTCCCCGACTCCTCCCAGTCCGCGAGGGTCAAGGAGATCGTCGCGACGTTCCCGTCCGGGGCGGCGGCGCCCGCGATCGTCGTCTACAGCACCACCGACGGCAGTCCCCTGACCCCCGAACACCAGGCCCTCGTCGCCGGACGCGCCACCTCGCTCGGCGCGCTCGGGCTCGCCCCCGACGCGGCCCGCCCGAACCTCGTCGACGGCCGGGTCGCCACGGTGGCCGTCCTGCTGCCCACCGGCGCCGGCGACGAGGAGAACACCGCCGCCGTCGACCGGATCCGCCGCACCGCCTCCGACGGTCTGCCCGCCCCGCTGCGGGCCGAGGTGACCGGCGGGCCCGCCTTCCGCGCCGACGTCGGCGCGGTCTTCGCCGGCGCCGACACCAACCTGCTGATCGGCACCGCCTCGGTCGTCGCCGTCCTGCTGCTGGTCACCTACCGCAGCCCCGTCCTCTGGCTCGTCCCGCTGCTCGTCGTCGGCGCCGGCGACCGCCTGGCCGGTGTCCTCGTGGGCGCCCTGGCCCCGTACGCGGGCGTGGAGGTCGACGCCTCCGCGGCCGGCATCCTCTCCGTCCTGGTCTTCGGCGCCGGTACCGACTACGCACTGCTGTTCGTCTCCCGCTACCGCGACGAACTCCACCTCACCGAGGACCGGTTCACGGCCATGGCCCGCGCCTGGCGCGGCACCGCGCCCGCCGTCCTGGCGAGCGGCACCACCGTGGTGCTGAGCCTGCTCACCCTGCTCACCGCCGAACTCACCGGCAACCGCGGCCTCGGGCTCGCCGGCGCCGTCGGCATCCTCACCGCGATGGTCTTCGGCCTGGTCGTCCTGCCCGCCGCCCTGGTGCTGCCCGGACGGTGGCTCTTCTGGCCACTCGTCCCGCGGGTCGGCGACGCCGTCACCACCGACCGCCGCGGCCTGTGGTCCCGCGTCGGACGCGTGGTGGCCCGGCGCCCCGCCCGGATCGCCCTGGCCGGCACCGCCGTCCTGCTGCTCCTCGCCGCCGGCGCGAGCGACCTGCGGACCGGGATCGCCCGGGCCGACGCCTTCCGCACCGCCCCCGAGGCCGTGCTCGGACAGCGCACCCTCGCCGCCGTCCAGCCCGCCGGGTCCGCCGAACCGCTCGTCCTGCTCTCCACCCCGGCCACCGCCGACCAGGTCGCCGAGGCGGCCCGCGGTGTCGACGGCGTCGCCGCCGTCACCTCCGGCGCCCGCACCGAGCGCTGGGCCCGCGCCGAGGTGGTCCTCGACGCCGCCCCCGGCAGCGAGGCGTCCGACCGCGCCGTCGAGCGGCTGCGCGAACGCGTCGCCCGGGTGCCCGCCGCGGACGCCCTGGTCGGCGGCGCCACCGCCGAGGAGTACGACACCGCCCGCGCCGACGCGCGCGACACCCGCGTCGTCGTCCCCCTCGTCCTCGCCATCGTCCTCGTCGTGCTGATCGCCCTGCTCCGCGCCCTGGTCGCGCCGCTGCTGCTGGTCGCGACGGTCATCGCCTCGTACTTCGCCGCGCTGGGCGCCGGCTGGGTGATCTTCCGGACCGTCTACGACTTCCCGGCCCTGGACACCAACGTCCCCCTGCTGTCGTTCCTGTTCCTCGTGGCCCTGGGCGTGGACTACAACATCTTCCTCATCGCCCGCACCCGCGAGGACACCCTCGCCGGGCACGACACCCGTAGCGCGGTGCTCCGCGCCCTCACCGCCACCGGCGGCGTCATCACCAGCGCCGGCATCCTGCTCGCCGCCGTCTTCGCCGTCCTCGGCGTCCTGCCGCTGATCACCCTGACGCAGATCGGCGTCATCGTCGGCCTCGGTGTCCTGCTGGACACCCTGCTGGTGCGCACGATCCTCGTCCCCGCGCTGGTCCTGCTCACCGGCCAGCGCTTCTGGTGGCCCGGCCGGCCGGAGACCGCGGGCGCGGGGCGCGCCGAGGCGGCCTGACCGGCGTCCGGCCCCGTTCCTCGTGTCCGTGCACAGCGGGCATCGTGTACGCGCACAGCGGGCGGGGCCGGGCGGATCACGCGGTGAGGGCCCGGTCGGACGGGCGGACCGGCGCGGGGAGTTCGGTGGCCCCGCGCAGGTAGCGGTCCACCGCCGCGGCGACCGAACGCCCCTCGGCGATCGCCCAGACGATCAGCGACTGCCCGCGCCCGGCGTCACCGGCGACGAAGACGCCGTCCACCGCGGTGGCGAAGGCGTCGTCCCGGGCGAAGGTGGTCTCCGGGGTGACGGCGAGGCCGAGTTGGGCCGTCAGCGGCTGCCCGGGGTCGGGGCCCGTGAAGCCGAGTGCCAGCAGCACCAGTTCCGCCGGGACGGCCCGCTCGGTGCCGGGCCGGGGGCCGCGGCCCACCGGTTCGGCGTCGGCGAAGCGGACCGCGGCGAGCCGCCCGTCCGGGCCCGGCTCGAACGCGACCGTGGTCGCGGCGAACACCCGCGGACCGGCCTCCGCCGCTCCGGACTCCTCGTGCGAGGTGGTCTCCCGGTACACCTTCGGGTGGACCGGCCAGGGCTGCTCCTGCGCCCGGCGCCCGGGCGGGCGCGGATTGATGTCGAGTTGGGTGACGGACGCCGCCCGCTGCCGCAGCGCCGTACCGAGGCAGTCCGCCGCGGTGTCCCCGCCGCCGACGACCACCACGTTCCTCCCCTCCGCGGACACCGGGAGCGCCGGGGACGCCGCGGACACCGGGGACGCCGCGGACACCGGACGTTCGCCCTCGTCCACCCGGTTCGACCAGGTCAGGTAGTCGATCGCCTGGTGGACGCCCGGGAGGCCGCGCCCCGGCACCCGCAGCTCCCGGCAGGCCGTGGCCCCGACCGCGACCACCAGCGCGTCGCAGCCGGCCCGCAGTTCGCGGGCCGGCACGTCCCGGCCCACGTGCACCCCGGTGCGGAACGCCGTGCCCTCGGCCCGCATCTGGTCGAGCCGGCGGTCCAGCCGGTGCTTCTCCAGGCGGAACGGCGGGATGCCGTAGCGCAGCAGCCCGCCGGGACGGTCCGCCCGCTCGTACACCGTGGTGCGGTGCCCGGCCCGGGTCAGCTGCTGAGCCGCGGCCAGGCCGGCCGGGCCCGAACCGACCACCGCCACCCGCAGTCCGGTGGTCCGCTCGGGCGGAAGCGGCGCGTCCCAGCCCTCGTCCCAGGCGCGGTCGGCGATCGCCAGCTCCACGTTCTTGATCGTCACGGCGGCGCCGTCGATCGCCAGGACGCACGCGCTCTCGCAGGGCGCCGGGCACAACCTCCCGGTGAACTCGGGGAAGTTGTTGGTCGCCAGCAGGCACGCGGCGGCCGCCCGCCAGCCGTCCGCGGCCACCAGCCGGTTCCAGTCCGGGATGTTGTTGCCCAGCGGACAGGCGTTGTGGCAGAAGGGCAGGCCGCAGTCCATGCACCGGCCCGCCTGGCCTCCGACCACGGGCAGCAGGGCCCCGGGCCGGTACACCTCCCGCCAGTCCCCCAGCCGCTCCCGCGCGTCCCGCCGCGCCCGCTCCGCGCGCGGGGTGGTGAAGAAGGCCATCCGGTCTGCCATCACGGCCTCCGGCGGGGCGTGCCGACACGGACCCGGCGGCACACCCGGCGCACCCGACGGCCCGGAGCACCTGGCGGACGCGACGCCGTGGAGCCACCGTACGCCTGCGAAGGACCGCGTGGAAACCCCTCCGACCAGCGGAAACCGCCGATCATCGGAGCGTGCGGCAACGGGCGTGGACACCGTGGCGCCCACCCCTACGGCCGGGTGGCCGAATCGGCCCGGCCGCGACCGGTGGGCGGCCCGTCCCGCCGCGGGGGCCGAGGACCTGCTCCTGACCCAGCGGCGGGAAAACCCCAGGTCGGGCCGTCGGTGGGGGTGTGTAGGCTCACGGGCATGGCGAGGGTGACACGGGACGATGTGGCGAGGGCGGCGGGGACGTCGACCGCGGTGGTCAGCTATGTGATCAACGACGGGCCGCGCCCGGTCGCGGCGCAGACCCGGGAGCGGGTGCTGGCCGCCGTCGCGGAGCTCGGGTACCGGCCCGACCGCGTCGCTCGGGCGATGGCCCGTCGGCGCAGCGACCTGATCGGCATGGTCGTCCCGGACGCGCGGCAGCCGTTCTTCGCCGAGCTGGCCCACCTCGTGGAGCAGGCGGCGGCCGAGCGCGGCCGGCTGCTGCTGATCGGGAACTCGGACTACGCGGACGAGCGCGAGGCGCACTACGTCCGGGCGTTCCAGGGCATGCAGGTGGACGGCCTGATCCTGGTCACCCAGGACCCCTCGGTGCCCGGGGTCGCCGGGGCCGACGTCCGCGACGGGACACCGGTCGTACTGCTGCACCACCGCGCGGAGACCGAGAGCGGGGTGGCCGTCGTCGCGGACGACGAGGGCGGCGCGCGCGAGGTGGTGCGGCACCTGCTGGAGGCGCACGGCCACACCGACGTGCACTGCTTCGGCGGGACGTTCGCGCTCAGCGCCAACGACCCGGTCACCGCCCGCACCGCCGGGTGGGCCGCCGCCCTGGCCGAGGCAGGGCTGCCGACCGGGGGACGGCTGGTCCCCGCGCCGTTCGACCGCGTCCGCGCCCACGCCGAGGCGCTCGCCCTGCTGCGCCGTCCCGACCGCCCGGCCGCCGTGTTCTGCGCGACGGACGACCAGGCGATCGGTCTGCTGCGGGCCGCCGACGACCTGGGGATCCGGGTGCCGGAGGACCTCGCGGTGGCCGGGTTCGACGACATCGCGGAGGCGGTCATCGCCGGCCCTCCGCTCACCACCGTGACCATCGCCCAGGACGCGATGGCGCGCGCCGCCGTCGACCTGGTGCTGAAGGCCCGGGAGGAGGACGGACCCGCCCCGGCGGGTGCGCGGACCTTCCCGACGCGGATGGTGGTGCGGCGCTCGTGCGGCTGCCGGCCCGGGGACGTTCCGGGCTGAGCCGGGGCGGCTACGGCGCCCGGGCGGCACTCCGGGCGTTCCCTACCGGCAGGCCGTCACCCAGTTCAGGGGCCCGCCGTAGGCGAGCGGCCCGCCGTCCCGCGCGGCGCGGGGGGTGCGGGGGGCGAACTCCTCCAGAGCCCAGCGGACCACGGCCTGGTTGAAGGCCCGGCCGTCCGGGCCGAGGTTGGCGAGCGAGACGACGGCGGTGTTCCGCTCGGGCACGATGACCAGCTCGGCGGACTGCCCGTCGGCCGCGCCGCCGTGCCCGATCGTGGCGGTCCCGCCCACCCGGCGCAGGAGCCAGCCGAGGCCGAACCCGTCGCCGGACGCCTCGCCGGGGTCGGCTGACGCGTCGCCGGACGCGCCACCGTGGAGCCCGGCGGTCCGGCGCCGCATGCCGTGCAGCGCCTCGGCGGGCAGCACACCGTCCCCGCCGCCGAGGTGGAAGCGCGCCCAGCGCAGCAGATCGCTCGCCGAGGAGACCCCGCCCCCGGCGGGGTCCTCGCCACGGGCGCCGCCCCGCAGCGCCTTCCACGGCGTGACCGCGCGCAGCCGTCCGTCCTCGTCCCGGTGGTAGCCCGTCGAGCACTCGCGGACGATCATGTCGTCCAGGTCGAAGAACGTGTCCGTCAGCCCCACCGGCTCCAGCACCAGCCGGGCGACGGCCTGCTCGTACGGCAGCCCGGTGACCTTCTCGATCACCCGGCCGGCCAGCTTGTAACCGGCCCGGCTGTACGAGGCCCGCTCACCCGGAGCGGCGACCACCGGGAGCCCCGCCATCCGGGTCACGGCCTCCGCCAGGGACTCGGCCGCCGGTCCGCCGTCCACCACGTCGTGGTCCAGCCCGGCCGTGTGGTCGAGCAGGGTGCGCACGGTGATCGCGGAGGCCGCCCGCTCGTCGGGCAGCGCGAACTCGGGAACGTACCGCCGCACCGGCGCGTCGAGGTCCACCCGGCCCCGCGCCGCCAGCCGTACGAGCGCGGTCGCCGTGATCGTGGTGACCACCGGGCCCAGCGGGAACAGCGTCCGCTCGTGCACCGGGCGCGGGTACTCGACGCCCGTCACACCGTGGGCGGCGTAGAGCTCCCGGCCGTCCACCAGCACGCCGACCACGGCACCGGGCACGGCGAACCCGGTGGCGGCGGCCTCGACGAACCCGGCCAGCTTCTCCTGCGACATCCGATCCCCTCCACCGCCCGGGCGGGCGCGCCCCCGGGCCGTCCGGCCCAAGCGCAGAAATCTAGGCGCGGGCGGCGCGGCACGGTGTGCCTCACGTGCGGAGATTCTCGACACTCCGTGCACCGTCGGCACGCCCCTCACTGTCGGCCCGGTCGGTCGGTCCGCGCCCGACCGACCGTCACCGCCGCCGCACCGCCCGGCCGGTCGCGCGGGGCGACCTCAGAACCCCTGGGCGCAGGCTCCGTCGCGCAGCAGGGCGAACGCCGTGGCGGTCTCGGCGGCGGCCTGCCGGCCGGCCTCCTCGACGTCCTGCCCGGTGGCGAGCCGGGTCCAGACGGACCGGGCGAGCACCTGGCGGACGGCCACGTACTGCGCGGCGAGGAGGCGGGCGGCGACCGCGCCGTCCGGGTCCAGCGCCTCGGCGAGCGCGCGGGTGTCGGCGTCGAGGTACTCCCTGAGCTGGGCGGAGAGGGCGGGGGTCTCGTAGACCAGCCGGAGGAAGGCGAGCACCTCGGGATCGTCGGTCAGCCCGGTGTTGGGCTCGCGGGCCGCCAGCCCGGCCAGGTGGTGGCGCTCCAGGGCGTCCAGCGGGGTGAGCCCGGCGGCCCGTTCGCGCACCACCCGGCCCGCCTCGCCGAGGTGGTCGGCGAAGCGGTGCAGGACCAACTCCTCCTTGCTGGCGAAGTACCGGAACAGGGTGGGCTTGGAGACCTCGGCGGCGGCGGCGATCTCGGCCACCGAGACCTGGTCGAATCCCCGGTCGAGGAAGAGGGCGATGGCGACGTCGGCGATGGTCTGCCGGGTGCGCCGCTTCTTCAGGGTCCGCAGACCCGGTTCTGGTTCGCTCGGACTCATACGGCGATCATAACCCGGGCAATTTTGTTACTCGGTTGCTTTTGTTACCTAGTTGCTGTTCCATGGTGTTCATCGACGACGACCGGAAGGACGGACGGACATGACGACCGTGGTGATCGTGGGGGCGGGGCCGACCGGACTGACGCTGGCGTGCGGGCTGGCCAGGCAGGGCGTGACGGTCCGTGTGATCGAGAGGGCGACCGCCTTCCACACCGGCTCACGCGGCAAGACGCTCAACCCGCGCAGCCTGGAGGTCCTCGCGGACCTGGGGGTGGGCGAGGGGTTGGCCGCCGCCGGCCGCACCCACCTGCCGTTCCACAAGTACTTCGAGGGCACCTTCGTCAACGAGACCGAGGTGTTCGCCGGCGTCCGGCCCAGTGCCACCGAGCCCTACCCGGCGAGCCTCTGGCTGCCGCAGACCCGGGTGGAGCGACTGCTGCGCGAGCGCCTCGCCGAATTCGGGCCGACCGTCGAGCTCGGCACCGAACTGGTCGACCTGCGCCAGGACGACACCGGGGTGGAGGTGCTCCTCGCGGACGGCCGGCGGATCTCCGCCGAGTACCTGGTCGCCTGCGACGGCGGGCGCTCCACCGTGCGCAAGCTGCTCGGCATCCCGTTCGTCGGCGACGGCGACCCGGAGCCGATGATGGTCTGCGGCGACGTCGAGGTCGAGGGCCTCGACCCGGCCGCCTGGCACCAGTGGTTCGGCCCGCAGGGCGCGTTCATGCTCTGCCCGTTCGAGGGCAGCCGCCGCTGGCAGCTCCAGTCCAGCCCGGAGACCGACGCCGACGGCCGGGCCCTCGCGCCCTCACTGGAGAGCTTCCAGCGGCTGGCGGAGCGGCACACCGGCC
Source organism: Kitasatospora sp. NPDC004240 (assembly GCF_053603215.1). Lineage (NCBI taxonomy): Bacteria > Bacillati > Actinomycetota > Actinomycetes > Kitasatosporales > Streptomycetaceae > Kitasatospora > Kitasatospora sp. NPDC004240. Next base: position 19,006 of record NZ_JBSGFD010000064.1, read on the forward strand.
GCGACGACATCCGGCTGAGCAACGCCACCTGGCTCTCCACCTGGCGGGTCAACGTCCGGATGGCCGAGCGCTACCGCGAGGGCCGGGTGTTCCTGGCCGGCGACTGCGCGCACGTCCACCCCACGGCGGGCGGCCTCGGCATGAACACCGGCATCCAGGACGCCTGGAACCTCGCCTGGAAGCTCGGCCACGTGGTCCGCGGCCTCGCCGCGCCCGCCCTGCTGGACACCTACCAGGAGGAGCGGCTGCCGATCGCCGCCTGGACGCTCGACGTCACCAGCGCCGGCATGGCGGCCGTCACCGAGGGGATCGCCACCCCCGGCGTCGGCGTCGAGGCCGGCGGGGTGGGCGACTTCACCGGCCTCTCCCTGAACTACCGATGGAGCCGCCTCGCCGCGGACCACCCCGCCGCCGAGCACCTCACCGGCTCGCTCAGGGCCGGCGACCGGGCACCCGACGCCCCCTGCCCCGGCCCCGACGGCAAGCCCGGCCGCCTCTTCGAGCACTTCACGGGCGACCACTTCACCCTGCTCGGCCTCGGGCCGGGCACCCACGACGCCCTCGCCGAACTGCCGGCCCACGTAAGGCCGGTGGCTCTCGGCGACCCCGACGGCGAGACCCGCCGGGCCTACGGGATCACCGGCGAGGCCCTCGTCCTCGTCCGCCCCGACAACCACATCGCCCTCATCGCCCCGGCGACCGACCCCGGCGCGGTGCACACGTACCTGACGGCCCTCGCCACCGGGTGAGCCGGGGGGAGGTCAGGGGCTCTCGTGCGGCGGGCGGGCCAGCCAGCGGGCGTCGGTCTCCCACTCGCAACCGCCGCGCTCCGGCCGGAGATGAGCGACCGGCCCGCCCGCATCGAGCTGCATCACGACGCCCGGCCGGCCGTGCAGGGTGTCGAGCACGAGTTCACCGACGCCCGGCCGGTACGTCTCACCCGGCGGGTCCGACCGGCCACCGCGGGGCGGGGGTTGAAGCGTGAACCCGGGAGCCACCGGCCGCCCGGCCTCGGGCCGCCCGTCGCACCCGGGATCCGGGCAGGCACACGGAGGGAAGTCGCGATAACCGAAGGACCAGCCCTCGCGGCGGGGTTCAGGGTCGGCGGTCGGATGGATCGTCATGGGCGGGGCACCTCGGTCGCTCTTCGCTACTGGAATTTCACGGTCTGTGCCCAGGATGGCCTCGCGCCCCGTAGGATCGGCCATGGAACTGGACTTGAGAGACACCTCATCCCAAGTTGGTGAAGCATGGTCAACCGCCGTGAACTCGACCCCACGTCAAGCCACTGGGCCCCCTTCGGCATTCAGCTCCGCAGGTCGAGAGAGGCCGCCGGGCTCACGCAGGCGCAGCTGGCCAAGACGGTCGGCTACGACCCCTCGTACGTCTCGTACACCGAACTTGCGTCACGCGAGGCGCCGAGCGAGAAGTTCGCGCGCAAGGTGGACGACGCACTGGGGACCGGCGGAACCATGCTGCTGATGTGGTTCCAGCACAAGCACACGGCCCTGCTCGAAGGCTTCCCCGAGTACGTGACCCACGAGGCCAAGGCGGCCAAACTCCGCATCTTCGACCTGGCGGTGATCCCGGGGCTCCTGCAGACGGAGGCGTACGCCCATGCACTCGCCTCGGGTGCGGTGCGCCGGGGCAGCATCACCCAGGCGCAAGGGGACGAGCGACTCGAGTATCTCCAGCTACGCCAACGGCTCCTCAACCGGACTCCGACACCGCTGATCCATGCGGTCCTGGACGAGAGCTGCCTCCACCGCCCCATCGGCAGCCCCGAGGTCATGGCCGAACAACTGGAGCACCTGGAGGAGCTCGCGGAGCGCCATCGGGTCGTCCTCCAGATCTCGCCCGTCGCGCGGGGCGAGCGCGTACCGTTCACGCTGCCGATCAATCTGGTCACCCATCAGGACGGCACAATGCTCGGCTACACGGAGTCCCACCAACGCGGGCTGCTGGAACGGGAAAGGGACATCGTCATCGCTTGGGACAGGGACTACGATCGACTGCAGGTCGAGGCGCTGTCGACCGATGACTCCGTCTCCATGATCCGTAAGGCACGGAAGGAGCTGTCCGATGTCCACTGACCTGACCGGCGCCCGCTGGTACAAGTCCAGCTACAGCAACAACGGTGGCACCTGCGTCGAGCTCACCCCCGACTTCCCTGGCCTCGCCCCCGTGCGTGACAGCAAGGACCCCGGGGGCCCCGCCCTCGTGTTCCCCGCCGCCGCCTGGTCCTCCTTCCTCGACGCCGTCCGCGCCGGGGAGTTCGGCAAGGTCTGAGCCACCGACGGGCGAGTCGCCAGAGCGTCAACGGCTCGTCAAAGACCCCCGCGGAGACTGAGGGACTACGATCGACTGCAGGTCGAGGCCCTGTCGACCGATGACTCCGTCTCCATGATCTGCGAAGCCCGGGAGGAGCTGTCCCATGCCCGCCGACCTGACCGGCGCCCGCTGGTACAAGTCCAGCTACAGCAGCAACGGCGGCAGTTGCGTCGAGCTCGCCCCCGACTTCCCTGGCCTCGCCCCCGTGCGTGACAGCAAGGACCCCGGGGGCCCCGCCCTCGTGTTCCCCGCCGCCGCCTGGTCCTCCTTCCTCGACGCCGTCCGCGCAGGCGAGTTCGGCGAGGTCTGAGCCGCCGCGTCCGCAATCTCCCAGCGGTAGGGGCGCCGACGCGCAACCGCGGCAACCGGCGGGGCGTCCGGCGGCGTCTCATGCCATGACCGGAACGGAGTTTCGCGTACACAACGGAGGGTTGCCGACCATGGGCATCATCAGCTGGATCGTGCTGGGCCTCGCGGCCGGCGCCATCGCCAAGTTCCTGCTGCCGGGCAAGGACCCGGGCGGCTTCGTCGTCACCACCCTGATCGGCATCGCCGGCTCCTTCGTCGGGGGCTGGCTCTCGGCCACGTTCCTGGACCGGCCGGTGCAGAAGGAGTTCTTCGACCTGGCGACCTGGGGGTCCGCGATCGCCGGGGCCTTCGCCCTCCTGGTCGCGTACCGCGTGCTGTTCGGCCACTCGCGCCGCTGAGCCCGGGCCCGGTCCGGCCGGGAGCCCGACCCACTACCGCCCCCGGGGCCGGCGATTAATTCGCTGGCCCCGCTTCGGCGGCCCGGGTTACCGTGACCGCATGTCGACGCCCCGAATCTCCTAGCCGAGGACCCGCTTCCACGCCAGAAGTGTGTCCTTTCGCTATTCGGAGCGTTATCCCATGATCACCGTCAGCGATGTCGAGCTGCGCGCGGGCGCCCGCCTGCTGCTCTCCGGCATCTCCTTCACCGTCTCCCCCGGCGACCGCGTCGGCCTGGTCGGCCGCAACGGCGCGGGCAAGACCACCCTGCTCACCGCGCTGGCCGGCCGGTCGGCCCCGGACGCGGGGACCATCGTCCGCACCGGGCCCGTCGGCCTCCTCGCGCAGGACTCGCGGGCCGCCGACCCGGCCGTCACGGTCCTCGACCGCATCCTGTCCGCCCGCGGCCTCGACGAGGCCCTGCACCGGCTGCGCACCGCCGAGGCCGCGCTCGCCACCTCCGCCACCACCGACACCCCGGCGGCGCTGGAGCGCGCCATGGCCGCGTACGCCCGCGCCGAGGCCGCGTTCCAGGCGGGTGGCGGGTACGCGGCCGAGGCCGAGGCCGCCCGGGTGGCGGCGGGCCTGGGCCTGCCGGACCGGGTGCTGCACGCGCCCGTCGGCGAGCTGTCCGGCGGCCAGAAGCGCCGGGTCGAACTCGCGCGCATCCTGTTCGCCGGCGACGACGGCACCCTGCTGCTGGACGAGCCGACCAACCACCTCGACGCCGACTCGCTGGCCTGGCTGCGGACCTTCCTCCTCGGCCACCGGGGCGGCCTCGTGGTGATCAGCCACGACACCGGTCTGCTGGCCGACGTGGTCAACCGGGTCTTCCACCTCGACGCCACCCGCGCCACCATCGACGTCCACGGCACCGGCTGGGAGGGCTACCTCGCCCGGCGCGAGAGCGAGCGGCGCCGCGCCGAACGGGAGCGGGCCAACGCCGAACGCAAGGCGGCCGCCCTGCACGCCCAGGCCGACCGGATGAAGGCCCGCGCCTCCACCGCCGTCACCGCCCGGAGCATGGCCCGGCGCGCGGACCGGATGCTCGCCGGGCTCGAACCGGTCCGGCGCACCGAGCGGGTGGCCAGGATCCGGCTGCCCGAGCCCGCGCCGTGCGGCCGCACCCCGCTGGGCGCGATCGCCCTGACCAAGGCGTACGGCGACCACCGGGTGCTGGACGGGGTGGACCTCGCCGTCGACCGGGGCAGCCGGCTGGTCGTGCTCGGGCTGAACGGCGCGGGCAAGACCACCCTGCTGCGGATCCTCGCCGGGGCGCAGCGGCCGGACGGCGGCCGGGTCGTCCACGGCCACGGCCTGCGGCTCGGCTACTTCGCCCAGGAGCACGACACCCTCACTCCGGAGCGCACGGTCCGTCAGAACCTGGCGGACGCGGCGCCCCACCTGAGCGACGGCGAGGCCCGACAGGTGCTCGGCGCGTTCCTGTTCGGCGGGGACGACGCCGACAAGCCGGCCGGGGTGCTGTCCGGCGGCGAGAAGACCCGGCTGGCCCTGGCGGGGCTCGTCCACGGCGGCGCCAACGTGCTGCTGCTGGACGAGCCCACCAACAATCTCGACCCCGCCTCCCGGAACGAGGTGCTGGCCGCCGTCGCCCACTACCCCGGGGCGGTCGTCATGGTCACCCACGACGAGGACGCCATCGACGCGCTGCGCCCCGAGCGGGTCCTGCTGCTGCCGGACGCGGACGAGGACCTGTGGAGCGAGGAGTACCGGGGGCTGATCGCACTGGCCTGACGGACGCCCGTCCGCCGGTGACGGGGCCGCCCGCCCCGCCACCGGCGGCGTCCGCGAGGCCCCAGCACGCCCCTGACCCGGCGTCACCCGCAGGGAACCGCTCAGGCCCGGCCCGGCGGTCCGCCCGGGGCCCGGTCCGGCGCCGGCACCGCCGAACGCAGCTGCTTGACGATGCCGACCGCGGCCGCGGTGAGCGGGACGGCCAGGAGCGTGCCGAGCAGTCCGCCGAGCGAGGCCCCGGCGGCGATGGCGAGCAGGACCACCGCGGGATGGAGCGAGACCGTGCGGCTCTGGATCGTGGGTTGCAGGACGGCGCCCTCGATCGCCTGGACGGCGAGGACGATGCCCAGCGTCCACAGCGCCTTGGAGAGGCCGCCGTCGGCGAACGCGACCACCACGGCCGTCAGCCCGGACAGGAACGCGCCGGCGTAGGGCACGTACGCGCCGACGAAGACCAGGGCGCCCAGCCCGCCGGCGTGCGGTACGCCGAGCAGGGTGAGCCCCAGCGTGATGAACGCGGCGTCGATCCCGGCGATGATCGTGGTGCCGCGCATGAAGCCGGACATCGCCGCGTAGCCGGTGCGCGCGACGGCCACGACGCGTTCCTCCTGCCCGTGGGGGGCCACCCGGCGCAGTCCCGCCACCGCCTTGTCGCGGTCACGCAGCAGGAAGAACGCCAGGGCGAGGGTCAGCACCCCGCACACCAGCACCTGCGCCGCCAGTCCGAGCCCGCTGAGCACGCCCGCCACGACGCCGTCGCCGAGGCTGCTCCCGAGCTGGCCCAGCCCGTCCGCCGCGCCCCGCAGCGTCCGGGAGAACGGGTCGTCCCCGGAGGCGCGGTCGCGGGCCTCCTGCAGCGAGGCGGTCAGCCCGCTCGCCGCGTCCGCGATCAGCCGGACGACGACCCAGAGCGCGGTGCCGACGACCACGACCAGGGTGAGGCAGCCGAGTGCCGCGGCCGCCGCAGGGGGCAGCCCGCGCCCGCGCATCCGGCGGCTGAGCGGTTCCACCAGCGCGGTGATCAGCAGGGCGATCAGCAGCGGCACCACGGCCGCCCGCAGCAGTACGCACAGGGTCACCAGCACCGCCGCCACCGCGGCCGCCACCAGTACCGCCCCGCCCCACAGCGCGGCGGTGCGCGGCCCGGGGCCCTCGGCCGGCAGCGGTCCCGTCGGTGGTGAACCGGACGTCGCCGCGTCCTCGGGGCCGTCGGTGGCCGGATGCCGGTCCGCGTCCATCGGATCCCCGCCCTTCTCGCCACTCGGTACTCGGGTGTGGCCGGTGTTCTCCCCGGCCGCGTGTGGCCGATCCTTCCCCTCCCCGGCCCCCGGCGGGGCGACGCCCGTCCGGGGAAACCCCGAACCACCCGGCCGGCGCAGCCCCGTTGGCGCACCGGGCGGTTCCGTGGCAGGCGGGGGGAAGGACGGGGGCCGTGTCCCCCCGATCGGCCCTGCCCCGGGTTGTCGGAACCGCGGTCATCGCGGAGCGTGGAGGGGAAGAACGCCGGACGGAGGGTGCTCAGGAATGGACAGCAGCGAGTCGGCTCCCCGCATCGTGGTGGGACTCGACGGTTCTCCGTCGTCGTACGCCGCGCTGAGGTGGGCGATGCGCCAGGCCCAGCTGGTCGGCGGGGTGGTGGACGCCGTCACCGGGTGGGAGGCGCCGCCGATGTACGGGTGGTCGGCGCCGGGTGTGCCGCCGGACCTCGACCTGGAGGTGGCGCACAGCACGCTCGCGGACGAGTTGGACGAGGTCCTGGGCAGTGACCGGCCCGTGGAGGTGCGTCCGTACGTGATCCGCGCGAACCCCGCCGAGGCCCTGCTCGACGCCGCGCAGGGGGCCGAGCTGCTGGTCGTCGGCAACCGGGGCCGGGGCACCTTCAAGAGGGCGTTGCTCGGCTCGGTCAGTCAGCAGTGCGTGCAGCACGCGCCGTGCCCGGTGGTCATCATCCGCGCCGACTGAGGGCCGGCCGGGTCCTGGGCCCGGCGGGCCCGGGTTCCGGGCGGCCCCGGAACGGCAAGCGGCCGGCCGGTGATCCGCAGGGTGGATCACCGGCCGGCCCTTGCACGCCGGGGCCGGGGCGCCTCCGTGTCGGCCCGGTCCCGTACGTGGGTCAGCTGTCCGCCGGGGCCGGGTAGTCGAGGCGGCGCAGGGCGGGGGCGGAGACCACCTGGACGCCGTCCGTGCCCGGGACGGCGATGTGGGCGAAGCCGCCCTCGAAGGCGAAGCGGACGCCGGTGAGGCGTTCGGCCGGGCTGCCGTCGGCGGCGGTCAGGGTGTAGCCGGGGACGAGCTCGACGGTGGCGTCCTCGCGCCAGTTGAGGCGGGGGTTCACCGGGCCGCCTCCGCGTTCGCGGCGGTCACGTCCATGGTGGGGACGCGGGGGAAGTCGAGCTCCGGCTCGGCCAGGTGGTTGAAGTAGTTGGAGAGCGTGTTGAGCGCGATGTGCGCGACGATCTCGGCGAGTTCGGCGTCGGTGACACCGTCCTGGCGGGCCTCGGCGAGCAGTTCGTCGTCGACCCGGCCGCGGCGGCGGACGAGGTCGGCGGCGATCCGCAGGACGGCTCCGGCGTGCGGGTCGGCGTCCTCGGCGCGGCGGGTGGCGAGGAGTTCCTCGTCGGTCATCTTCAGCAGCCGCCCGCCGCGCATGGTGTGCGCGGAGACGCAGTAGAGGCAGTCGTTCTCCTGGGCGACGAGCAGGGCCAGTTGCTCGCGCAGCCGCTCGTCGAGGACGCCGCCGGTCAGCGAGTCGCGCAGGGCGAGGTAACCGCGCAGGGCGGCGGGCCCGTTGGCGAGCGAGGCGTAGAGGTTGGGGACCCTGCCGAGCTGTTCGCGGGTCGTCTCCAGGAGGTCCTGCTGTTCGGGCCCGGCGGTCTCCGGGGTGAGCTGCGGTATCCGCGGCACGGTGGTTCCTTCCGTCGGTGGCTGGTCGGTTCACCGGCGCCGCCGCCAGGACGGTACCGGTCGTTCTCGTTTTCAGGACGGTAATGATCGGTACCGTTTGGCGTCAAGGGGGTTCCGCGAAATCGGAACCGATCGGTACCATCACCCCATGGCAACCCAGGCACGAGCCCGGCTCCTCGGCACGGCCGAGGACCTCTTCTACGCGGAGGGCGTCCGCGCGGTCGGCGTCGACCGCATCCTGAGCGTGTCCGGTGTGGGCCGGGCGTCCTTCTACCGGCACTTCGCGAGCAAGGACGACCTGGTGGTGGCCGTCCTCCAGGGCCGGGACGCCCGCTGGCGCCAGTGGCTGCGCGAATCGGTGGACGCCCGCGACCTGCCGCCCGAGGAGCGTCCGCTCGCGGTCTTCGACGCGCTGGCGGAACGCTTCTCCCGGCAGGACTTCCGCGGCTGCGCCTTCGTCAACACCATGGTCGAGGCGGCCGACCGCGACAGCGCCGCCCACCGGGTCGCGGCGGCGCACAAGGCGAGCGTGGCCGAGTACCTGGACCACCTGCTGACCGACGCCGGCTACGAGGAACACGCCGTCCTCGCCGACCACCTCGTGCTGCTGATCGACGGCGCCATCGTCACCGCGGTCCGCGAGGGCACCACGGAGCCCGCGGCCCGGGCGCGCCGCATCGCGAGCGCGCTGCTGGCCGCGGAGCGGCGGGGCTGACGGCACCGACACACCGGGCCGAGGCGCCGGGGCACGAGACGCCGGGCCGGGGCGCCGAGGCCGGGGCGCCGGCCCTCCCCTGACCCGCCTGCCGCCGGTGGGGGGCGGCGGCAGGCGGCCAGGCCCCCGTCAGGGGTCCGGAGGGGTCAGTACGCCACGGTGAAGCGCCGACGCACGAAGCCGCCCCGCTCGACGGCGTCGACGACCGCGCTCGCGAAGTCCCCGACGCTGATCCGGCTCTCGCCCGCGGCGTCGGCCAGCGGGGTGTCCCGGGCCTCGGCGCGGTAGGTGCCGGTCCGCTCCCCCGGGACGAGGTACATCGGCGGCGGGCTGACGTACGACCAGTCGACGGTGGCGTCCGCCGCCCGCAGCACGTCCAGCGCCTCGGCCTGGTCACGGGCGGTCTCCAGGTACCGCGGCGGGAAGTCCGGCGAGTCGACGAAGCGCACGCCGGGCGCGCTCTCCAGGCTGCCGCCCCCTCCGACGAAGAGCAGGCGGTCAACGCCGGCCTTGGGCAGGGCCTCCAGCAGGGCGGCCGCCGCCCGGGGCACCAGCCGGTCGCCACCCTTGAGCGAGGCCACGACGGCGTCGTGGCCGGCAAGGGCGGCCGCGAGCGCCGCGGGGTCGGTGGCGTCGGCGTCGGCCCGCCCGAGCGCGGTGACCCGGTGACCCCGGGCCGCCGCCTCGCGGGCGACGGCGCCGCCCAGGTTGCCGCTCGCGCCGAGGACGGCGATGCGCAGCGGCGCGGCCGGCAGCTCATCGAGGAACTCCGCGATCAGCGGGGCGATCTCGGGCAGGCACTCCTCCAGGGCGAAGTGGCCGGTCTCGAACAGGTGGATCCGCGCGTCGGGCACGTCCCGGCGGAAGGCCTGGGCGCCGGCCGGGAGGAAGAACGCGTCGTTGGCGCCCCAGAGCACCAGCGTCGGCGGCCGGTGCTCGCGCAGCCACGCCTGCCACTGCGGGTACAGCGCGACGTTGCCGTGGTAGTCGAGCGCCAGCGCCGTCTGGGCCTCCCGGCGGCCGGGCAGGTCCAGGAAGTGCTGGTCGAGGGTCCAGCCGTCCGGGGCGATCAGCGCGGGCTCGGTGGTGCCGCCCTCGTACTGGCCGCGGGTGACCGGCAGGGTGAAGAGCGGCTGCACGGCCTCCTCCGCGCCCGGCACGCCGGGCCGGTTGGCGATGGCGCCGCGGGCCATGTCGGACAGGCCCTCCTCGTAGGCGTTGGAGTTCTGCACGATCAGCCCGGCGATCCACTCGGGGTGCCGGGTGGCCAGCCGGAAGCCGACCGGGCCGCCGAAGTCGAAGGCGTACAGCGTGAAGCGCGTCAGGCCGACCGCGCGGACGAACCCCTCGGTCACGTCGGCGAGGGCGTCGAAGGAGTACGGGAAGTCCTCCGGTGCCTCGGTGTACCCGAAGCCCGGGTAGTCGGGGGCGACCAGGTGGAACCGGCCGCCGAGCGCGTCGATCAGCCGCCGGTACTGGGCGGAGGAGGACGGGAAGCCGTGCAGGAGCAGCAGCGTCGGCGCGTCCTTCGGCCCGGCCTCGCGGTAGAAGACGCGTACGCCGGCCACCTCGACGAACCGGTGTTCCACGTGGGGGATGTCCATGGGTCTGCCTCTCTCGGCCGGCGCCTGTCCGCTCGACAGCTCGTCGGCCGGAACGTCCGGCCCCGGGCGGGCGTCGCGACCGACGGCGGCGGCACCCAGGCGCGAACGAGCGCGCCCACGACCGCGTACGGGCACGGCGACGCCGCCGTGCGGGCACGACGACGCTCCGGGCCCAACCCCCCGAGCTAATGCAGGTCGATCTGCATTAGTGTTGATCCTGGCAAAGACGCCCGGCTTAACGCAAGAGGATTCTCATTTGGACAGCACCGCACAGCCCCCCGCCTCCCCCGCGCCCGGCAGCCGGCGCCCCGGGGGCCGGACGGCCCGCACCCGCACCACCGTCCTGGAGGCCACCCTCGCCGAGCTCGTCGAGACCGGCTACGCCGACACCCGCATCGACCGGATCGCCGCCCGCGCCGGCGTCGCGGCCACCACCGTCTACCGGCGCTGGGGCACCCTGGAGGCGATCGTCGTCGACCTCGCCGACGAACTGGCCGTCACCATCAGCCTCGGCGAGTCCGCCGGCCTGGAGGAGGACCTGCGCACGATCGCCCGCGCCGTCGTCGCCCTCAACGAGGACCCGACCCACAAGGCCTGGCTCCAGGTCATGGTGTCCGCCGCCATCCGCTCCCCCGAGGCGCGCACGGCGCTGTCCTCCGTCCTCGCCCACCGCCGGGACATCACCTCCGTCGCCGTCCGGGCCGCGATCGCCCGCGGCGAGGTGCCGCCCGACACCGACCCGCACGAGGTCATCCGGGCCACCGTCGCCCCGCTCTACCTGCGCGTCTACATCAACGGCGAACCCGTCGGCACCGCCGACGCCGACCGCGCCGCCGCGGCCGCCGCCCTCGCCGCCCGCGCCGGGCTGTACGTCCTGCCGCCCGGCACCGCGGCCGGCCCGTCCGAGGACTGACCCGGCGACGGGCCGACGGGACCGCGGGCCGACGGCTTTCCGTCGGACGGCCGCCCGCCGTACGGGTGGTGGGCGGCCGCCGACCGGGTGGACCGCCCGCGGCCCGCGCCGGCCCGACCGGCGGCCGTTCCGCATGGCCCGTCCGGCGCACCCGGGCGCACCGGACCCTCCGGTAGCGACACGCGGGGAGCCACGGCCCCGCCCCGGCGCGATCAGGATGGGGGCGAACCCGGGGGCCCGCCCCGGCAGGATCCGCGGAAGGCGACCCCGATGCAGCGACGCGCCCCCAGCAAGCGCATTCTCGCCCTGGCCGCGGCCGGCCTGATCATCGGCGCGGCCGGCGCGCTGAGCGTGCCCGCCCTCGCCGAGGACTCCGCCGCGCCGCGGGCCGCGAGCGTCCAGGCGCTCACCCTGGACTTCGGCGCGACCCCGCCCGAGGCCGATGTCCACAGCCTCACCGGCCGGGTCAAGGACACCACCGGCGCCGTGATCGGCTCCGCCCACCACCTGTGCGTCAAGGACCAGGCCGACCCGCGGAGGAGCACCGCGTTCTGCCACGGCTCCGTCCGCATCACGGCCGGCCGGGACGGCAACAACGGCGAGATCGCCTACAGCGCCGTCCTGCCGATCACCGACGACGCACCCGTCCCCGACGGCGGGGGCTTCACCGGCACCGTCGAGGGCGGAACCCTCGCCTACGAGGGCATCACCGGCGAGGCCCGCTTCCAGCGCCGGGGGCCGGGCGTCTACGACCTCGGCCTCGGCCTCCGCTGACCTGGCAGTGGTGGCGTACCTCTTCCAGACCCGGGTGCCGGGCACGCCCTCCTGGTCGCCCGGCATCGTCATCCTCGCCCTGATCGCGGCCGTCCTCACCGGCCTCGGCCCCCTCGCCGAGTGGCTGGCCCGCCGTCAACGCCTGTTCCTCGACCGCGTGCGCGCGGCGTCCACCAGCGGCTGGGTCAACGGACTGCTGGTGTACGGCTTCGCCATCCTCAACGCCCGCACCACCCGGTGGATCTCCCTCGGCGCAGCCCTGGCCACCTGGCTGCTCACCACCCTCACCGTGTGCCGCCTCCTCACCGCCCTACGCCCCTGGTGGAGCCCCTCCCGGCCGTGAACCCGCGGCTCTGTCGGACCCTCGTGGCAGACTCCGACGCATGTCGCTCACCGACCTCACCTTCGACCAGTGGCGGGCGTTCGACCTCTCCACCGCCCACCGCACCGCACAGCGGGCGGCCGAGCCGGCAGGCGGCCGCGTGGTCTGCGTCGAGGCCGTCGAGCACCTCGGCGGCCGGATCCACCGCGCGCGGATCGAGCGGGACGGCCAGGAGTTCGCCCTGGTGCCGGGCGGCCCGGTGACGCTCGGCCTCGACCTCGACGGTTGGCAGCCGACCCCGGAACAGGCCGCCGACTACCGGGAGAGCCTGTCCCAGGGCTTCGGGTTCGGCCCCGACCTGCGCGCCCACCTCGCCGAACTGCTCAGTCCGCGCCGCCGCGTCACCGTGGCGACGGTCCTGATGGCGGTCGAGGACGAGGACCTCACCGAACCTCCCGCCGACATGCCGGCCGTCCTCACCGAACGCGGCCTCCGGATGCCCACACCCGACGAATGGGAGCACGCCTGCGGGGCCGGCGCCGACACCCTGTTCCGCTGGGGCGACGACTGCCCGCTCGACCGCATCCCCTACCTCCACCCCGACGGCCCCCAGCACCGGCCCAACGCCCTCGGCCTGCACATCGCGTACGACACCTACCGCACCGAACTGACCAGCGACCCCACCACGGTCCACGGCGGCGACGGCGGTGAATCCGCCTGCGGCGGCTACGGCACCCTCCTGGGCTGGCTCCCCCTCGCCACCGCCAACCGCAACCCCTTCCTCGCCGAATTCGTCCACGGCCCCGACGGCGAGGACCTCTACGAGGACTTCTCCACCCGCCCGGTCATCCCACTCTGAAGCCCGGCCCCCCGCCGACCACGGCCGGCCCCCTCCTCAACCCGGCATCCGAGGCCCTATCCGGATGGCCCGGTGGCGCTCGGCGTCGCGAACGCGGCGTGGGATGATCGGCCGGTGACTCGCTCCGCCGACCGTGACCGCTCGCTCGACGAGCTCGAGGGCGATCGCTGGCCCGCTCCGCTCGCTGACGCGCCCCCTCTCGTCGTCAGGGCGCATGCGCTCCGGCATCGGCCGGTCGGCGAACTGACCATCGAGGACCTGCGCCTGCTGATCGGACAGAACGTGGGCCTCGCCCATCTCCTGCCGCTGGCGGTCGAGGTGCTGCGGGACGACCCGATGGCGGAGGGCGACCTGTACGAGGGCGACCTGCTGTCCGCCGTACTGACGAGGAGCGCGGACGCCTGGCGCGATCACCCCGCGCTCCAGCGTGAACTCATGCTGATCGTCGCATCGTTGAGCGATCTGCTACCGGGGTTGGCGCAGCAGGCCGAGCGCTTTCCCGGCCTGCTGGCCACCGGATAGCCCGCAGGCACTGTGTTACCCCGTCGGCGCGGCGGAAACCTGGGAACCTCCGGGCTCACCACCTTGACGTGGGGAGCACGAGGTCGGGGTACCGGTTGTCCCGTGGGCAGACCAGGCGGGTGGAGTCGGGGTTGAGGGTGCAGACGTAGCCGGTGGGGTACGGGTCGGCCGGGCCGGTGCCGTCGTCCGTGTCTCCGGACACGGTCGTGAGGCCGACGACGGCGAAGAGGATTCCGGCGGCGACGAAGGGCAGGCTGAACACGGCCAGCAGGACGGTGCCGACCCCGGCACCCGAAACCGCCCGGGTGCGCTGGGCCATCGTCGCGGTGGGCACCAGGAACGCCCGGGCGACCTCGGGTGTCGTCAGGCCCGCGAGAAAACGCAGCGTCAGCGCGGTGCGTGCCTCAGGTGGGAGGGCCGGGTGGCAGCAAGGCGGCGATCCACGGGCAGAGGACGTGCTGAGCCCGGTCGACCGCGTACCGGCCCTGAGGATTCCTCGCGAACTCCCCGCTCCCTGTCGGGATCGTCCATGCCTTGACACACCACCTGCGGTCCCAAAGGCCATAGGTGACGGCGGAGAACGCGATTCCAGCAGCACGACCACGTGGCAGACCAGAACTCGTCAGGGCTCCGCGTTCGACGGCCCGTCGCCGCCCGGTTCGGGACGCCTCTTCCCTCCTGGCCCATCTCGTCCGTCTGCCAGCAGTGTTCTGCCCGGACACACGAGACGAGGAGCACCACGATGACCACGGCGAACACAGTCGTATGCGTCACCGCGCGGGCCGCCGGCTATGAACTCATCGCACTGAAGGGCACGAAGGTGGAGCTCAGGCTGTACGTCTGGTCCACCTGGTCGGTCTGCTGGCCGGTGCCGGTCACCTTGAACTTCCAGTCGCCCTCGGACCAGACGGCCAGCAGGACGACCGTCCGGTGGACGCCGTTCGGGAACCTGATGGCGAGCTGGACCTCTGCCATGTCCTGGTTGTAGGAGGCCACCCGGAACCCCGCGTACTGGCCCTGTGGCGCGGCGGCCGACGTGGCCGCGCCCCGTCCGTGGAGGACAGTGGCCAGGTAGAGATCGCGGTCGGGGTTCCCGACGACCAGTTGTTCGACGACGGTCTTCGTGTCGTCGGCGTTGGCCGTTCGGACCGACGCGTTCGCCAGCGCCAGTACGGCGCCGCGTGGAGTCCGGGCATAGCAGCGGGCCACCTCGCCGGTCACCACAGCGGGGCCGGACAGCTTGGAGACCGGGAGCTTGCTGGTCTTGAAGTCCACCCAGGTGACGTCCCCCGCCGGGAACGGCCCCTGGGCGGCTGCCCGGTCGCTGACGTCCGGCAGGGCGGGGCACTTGCCGTCCGTGCCTCCGGCGGGTGGTGCCGAGGCCGGTCCGGAGGCCGTCGCGGTCGGCTGCGACGCCGAGGCCCCGCCATCGGCGGACGTGCCCGGTGCAGTGCGGGCGGACCCGGCCGACCCGGCCGAGCCACCGGAGGCGCAGCCTCCGAGCAGCAGCAGCGAGGCGAGCACTGCGGACGCGGGGCCGGCAGCGTGTACGGCACGTCGGGACCTGGCCGGTGTTGCGGACATCGTTTCCATCCCCTTGGGTGGTCCACCGGCGGACCGGCCTGCCGGTGGAGGGGGCCGCTCGGTTAGTGGGTTTGGTAGGTGATCATACTGACTATCCGTCACTCGCTGTCCCGCCCGGAAGATCTGCCATCGCCTCGCGGAGCTCGGAGGTCCGGGTGTGTGGCGAGTCCGTCCGGCAGCGCGGACAAGCCCGGGTGGCCGGCCGGCCCCTTCGACGTCGAACGCCAAGCCGCCCTTGACTCCGGACCTGGCGCGCCCCCGGCGCCTTTCCCGGTCAGCCGGCCGTGTGGCGCAGGATGTCGAGGACCTCACCGGTGATCGCGGCCTCGTTCTGCTCGAAGGCCGGCCCGGTGAGCAGCTCGGGCTGCGTCGGGAGGCCGTCGAGCACGGGGGTGTGCAGGTGGCCGCCGGGCAGGTGCGGGGCGAGCTCCAGGCGCAGCCGGTTGGTGCGGTAGGCGACCTCGTTGGAGAGGTAGCCTCCGCCGCCGCCGGCGACCGCCCGCGAGCCGGGGGTCGGACCGTCCTTGCGGTCGACCGGGGTGCTCGCCCCGGCGGGGATCTCGGTGACGGTGGTGTTCAGCCGGACCGGGTAGGGCTGCTGGACGGTCGCCATCGGGCCGGTGGGCAGGCTGGTGGCGATGAACTCGGCACCCGGGCCGAGGCCGGGTGCGGTGACGGGGTGCTCGCGGGTGCCTCCGGAGAGGGCGCCGGTGTTGTCGGGGTAGGGGTCGGCGGAGCGGGCGCGACCGGCCCAGGCCTCCAGGGTGAACAGCCCGGGGTAGCCCTGGCTGATGGTGGTGATGAGGTCCGCGGCGCGCGGGCCGGGGGCGAGGTACGGGGCGTAGGCGCGTTCGACGATGCCGCGGTCGAAGTCACCGTAGCGGACCGGGAACAGCACCGAGTTGATCTCGGCGGGGGTGCCGTCGGCCAGGGTGATCCGTCGGCCGTCCAGTTGCAGGGCCGCCGAGCCTGACGGGTTGGCGCGGCGCGGCTCGGCGTCCAGGCCGAAGGGGTCGAAGCCGCTCACGAAGATCCGCCGCACGCCCGGACGGCCGCTGAACCCGCCGCCGGTCAGGCCCCGCGAGGCGTCCTCGAAGCGCTGTCGCAGGGCGGCCCGGTCGAGGGTGAAGTCCGGTTGCCAGCGGGCGAGTCGGACGGTCATGGCGACCCTGGTCCAGTACAGCGGCCGGTCGTCGGCGGCCGGGAGGTCGCCCCCGGGGCGGCGCCCCTGGGCGCGGTCCACGCCGGCCCGCCAGAGGGACTCGCCCCAGGCGTCGACCAGCCGCCCGGCCTCGGCGGCGCTGCGGGCGGTGCACAGGGCGGCGGGGAACCGGCGGACGAAGTCGCCGAAGCCGGCGCGTTCGGTCAGGGCGGCGGTCCGCGGGTCGGTGGTGCGGGTCTGTTCCCGGTCCAGCGGCGCGGACTCGACGGTCCGGCAGGAGGGTCCGGCCGCGTGGACGGCGGTGGCGTTGGGGAGGATCGAGGCGGCGAGAGCGCCGATGAGAGTCGCGGTGAGTGCGAACCGGCGCCGAGCGGTCGTCATGGCGTGGACATTACAGATATCCTCCCCGGGTCCACCAGAGCGCCTCCCCGTCGCCACCCAGGGCGACCACGAGCGACCACGGACGACCACGGGCGACACCGGACGACCACGGGCGACACCGGACGGCGCCGGATCCGGGAAGGGGCGCCGCTCCGGACAGCTCCTACGAGGACGGTCGGGAGGACCTGCTCATCGTCGCCCCGTCGCTCCGAACACGTCGTCAACTTCCGCTTGACCAACCGGAGTACGCCACGACCACTCGTTGAGACGCCGGCGATCACACCCGCCGGACCGCAGTAGACTCCAGCCCATCCAACGGGCACGAGGAGGACTGGGCGTGGACAGGTTCGGCTACCGGGACGGCGAGTTGCACTGCGAGGAGGTCGGCCTCGCCCAGATCGCCGCCGAGTACGGGACTCCGACCTACGTCTACTCGCGCGATACCCTGCGCACCCACCTGGCCGACCTGACCGAGGCCTTCGCCGAACTCGACCCGATGGTCTGCTACGCGGTCAAGACCTGCAGCAACCTGCGCCTGCTGGCCGAGCTCGGGGCCGGCGGGGCCGGCGCCGACGTGGTCAGCGGCGGCGAGCTGTTCCGCGCGCTGACCGCCGGCATCCCCGCCGAGCGGATCGTCTTCGCCGGCGTCGGCAAGTCCGAGCAGGAGCTGCGCGAGGCCGTCGAGGCGGGCATCGGCTGCGTCAACATCGAGTCCGACTCCGAACTGGAGCTGCTCGCCCGGGTCGCCGACGACCTGGGCCGCGAGGTGCGCGCCGCGATCCGCGTCAACCCGGACGTCGCCGGCCACGGCACCCCCGCCAAGACCACCACCGGCACCAAGGGCGGCAAGTTCGGCGTCGACATCGAGCGCGTCCCCGGCCTGTTCGCGCGCGCCGCCTCGCTGCGCCACGTCCGCCTGGTGGGCCTGCACGTCCACCTCGGCTCCCCGATCTACTCCCCCGACCCGTACGTGCAGGCGCTCACCCGGATCGTCGAGCTGGCGGAGAAGCTTCGCGCCGACGGCCACGAGGTCGAACTCATCAACATGGGCGGCGGGTTCGCCGCCGACTACGAGACCGGCCACGCCCCCACCTGGCCCGCCTACGCCGAGGCGATCGTGCCCGTCCTGCGCCCCTTCGTCGCCGACGGCGGCCGGGTCGTCATGGAGCCGGGCCGCTCCATCGCCGCGAACGCCGGCGTGCTGGTGACCCGCGTCCGCTACCTCAAGGACGCCGGGGAGCACCGCCTGGCCATCGTCGACGCGGGTATGAACAACCTGATCCGGGCCGCGCTCTACGACTCCTTCCACTTCATGTGGCCGGTGCGCCCCGACGGCGGCCTGGTCCCCGCCCGCCGCGAGGGGCAGGTCACCATGGACGGGCTGACCCGCTACGACGTGGCCGGGCCGATCTGCGAGTCCACCGACTACCTGGCGCGCGGGCGCGACCTGCCGTCGCTGGGCGAGGGCGACCTGCTGTGCATCTTCGGCGCGGGCGCGTACGGGATGGCGATGGCCAGCCAGTACAACTCCTCGCTGCGGCCGGCCGAGGTGCTGGTGGACGGCGGCGAGGCACGGCTGATCCGCCGCCGGGACACCTACGCGGACCTGGTGGAGGCGGAGCTGCCGTTCCTCCCGGGCCGCGGCTGAGCCCGGGCCCCGCGACACCGGGGCCTACCGGGGCAAGCTGCTGCGCGGCACCGTCCCGCGGCGCACCGACGCGCTGGTGTGGGCGCCCGCGGGCAGCGGCGAGGAGGTGCAGCGGACGCTGGGCCTGCCCGGGAGGACTACCTGGCGGCCGAGGAGGAGTGGCGGCGCCTGACGGGCTGAGCGGCTCCCGGCGGCTCCCCGCGCGCTCAGTGGCCGTGGCTCGGCGCTCAGTCGTCGTAGCGGGCGGCCAGGGCCCGGACCGTCGCGGCGAGGCGGTCGCGGAGTTCGGCGGGCTCCAGGACCTCGACATCGGTGCCCAGCCGCAGGAACTCGCCGTGGGCGTGGTCGACCGACTCGATGGGCACCCGGGCCCGCGTCCACCCCTCGCCGGCCGGCGTCACGCCGAGGCGGCGTGCGCCGTCCGGAGTGAGCCGCACCAGGGCCTCCCCGGTGTGCAGCCGGGCCCGGAAGCCCGCCAGGTAGTCCTGCCAGTGCGCGGCCAGGTCGAACCCGTCCGGGACGGTGAACTCCTCTCCCTGCGCGCCGAGTTCGACGATCTGGTCGACCCGGTAGGTGCGCACCCCGGACGGGCCGGCGGCCACCAGGTACCAGCGGCCGGCCTTCAGCACCAGCCCGTACGGCCGCACCCGCCGCTCGATCTCCTCCGGCGCCCGCCAGCGCCGGTAGCGCAGGACCACCTCGCGGCGCTCCCACACCGCGGCGGCGACCGCGGCCAGGTGGGGCACGTGATCGCCGTCGCCGTACCAGCCCGGGGCGTCGAGCAGGAAGCGCTCCTGGATCCGCCCGGCGTGCTCGCGCAGCTCCGCCGGGAGAGCAGCCCTCAGCTTGAGCTGGGCGGTCGCCAGCGCCTCGCCCAGACCGAGCTCGGCGGCCGTGCCGGGCAGCGCGGCGAGGAACGCGGCCTGCGCCTCGTCCGGGGTCAGCCCGGTGAGCCTGGTCCGGTAGCCGTCCACCAGCCGGTAGCCGCCCGCGTGCCCGGCGTCGCCGTACAGCGGGATCCCGGCGCCGGCCAGCGCCTCGACGTCCCGGTAGACCGTCCGGACGGAGACCTCCAGCTCCTCGGCCAGCTGGCGGGCCGTCATCCGCCCGCGGTTCTGGAGCAGCAGGAGCAGGGTGACCAGTCGGCTCGCGCGCATGTCGGCCAGTATCCACTGACAGGGGATGTCAGTGGAGCGCCCCTACCCTGCGGCGCATGAACGACTTCGACCCCCTGCACGACCCCGATACCCTGCCCGGCTCCGACCTCCCGCACGGCAGTTGGATCGTGGAACTGCGCCAGTACACCCTGCGGCCCGGCGCCCGGGAGACCCTGATCGAGCTGTTCGAGCGCGAGTTCGTGACCGGCCAGCAGGAGGCCGGCATCACCCTCGGCGGCCGGTTCCGCGACCTCGACCACCCGGACCGCTTCGTCTGGCTGCGCGCGTTCCCCGACATGGCGCACCGCCGGCGCGCGCTGGAGGCCTTCTACACCGGCCCCGTCTGGCGGGAGCACCGCGAGGCGGCCAACGCCACCATGATCGACAGCGACGACGTCCTGCTGCTGCGCGGGCCGAACTTCACCCCCGAGCCGGGCGGCCGCGAGGTGGTCGCGACGCTCTGCCGTCCGCGGGACGCGGCCGCCTTCGACACGTACGCCGCGCTCCACCTGGCCCCGCGCCACGCCCTGCACCGCACCGAGCACGCCGTGAACGACTTCCCCCGCCTGCCCGTCCGCTCCGGGGTCGACGTCCGCCTCTGGTTCGGCCCGGCCACGCCCCCGCCCTGGCCGGTCCGGCGACTGCGGCTGGAGCCGGTGACGTCCTGAAGCGGCGGCGTCCTGAACCGGGGCGGCCGGGCCCCGGGTACGGGCCCCCGGGTACGGGTCGGCGGGTACGGGTCGGCGGGTACGGGTCGGCGGGGTCAGGGCGTGGCCAGGGCCCGTTCGGTGATGTTGCGGGCCATCCCGCCGAAGACGGCGGTGTGGAAGGGGGCGACGGCCCACCAGTAGGCGTGGCCGGCGAGACCGTGCGGGTGGAACAGCGCCCGCTGGCGGTACAGGGTGCGGCCCTCGCCGTCCGGGGTGACGGAGAGTTCGAGCCAGGCCAGGCCCGGCAGGCGCATCTCGGCGCGCAGGCGCAGCAGCCGGCCCGGCTCGATCTCCTCGACGCGCCAGAAGTCCAGGGAGTCGCCGACCCGCAGGCGGGCCGGGTCCCGGCGGCCGCGGCGCAGCCCGACGCCGCCGACCAGGCGGTCGAGCCAGCCGCGCAGGGCCCAGGCGAGCGGGAAGGAGTACCAGCCGTTGTCACCGCCGATGCCCTCGACCACCCGCCAGACGGCGGCCGGCGACGCGGCCACCGGGCGTTCCTGGACGTCCTGGTAGAGGCTGCCGCCGGCCCAGTCGGGGTCGGTGGGCAGCGGGTCGCTCGGGGCGCCCGGCAGGGAGGCCGAGGACCAGCGGGTGGCCACGTCGGCGTCCTTGATCCGGCGCAGGGCGAGGGCGACGGCCCGGTCGAAGCCGATCAGGCCGCCCGGCGGGTCGGGCACCCAGCGGGCGATGTCGTGTTCGCCGCAGACGACCTCGTGGCGCAGCGACTCGACCAGCGGCCGGGCGATGGAGCCCGGCACCGGGGTCACCAGGCCGACCCAGAGGCTGGAGAGCCGCGGGGTCAGCACGGGGACGGGGACGATGAGCCGCCCGGGCAGCTCGGCGACCCGCGCGTACGCGTCCATCATCCGCCGGTACGTCAGGACCTCGGGGCCGCCGATGTCGAAGGTCCGGTTGACCCCGGGCGGCAGGTGGGCGGCGCCGACGAGGTAGCGCAGGACGTCCCGGACGGCGATCGGCTGGATCCGGGTGGAGACCCACTGCGGGGTGACCATGGCGGGCAGGCGTTCGGTGAGGTGGCGCAGCATCTCGAAGGAGGCGCTGCCCGAGCCGATGATCACGGCGGCGCGCAGTTCCGCGGTCGGGACGCCGCTGTCGCGCAGGATCCGGCCGACCTCCGCGCGGGAGCGCAGGTGCGGGGAGAGCGCGTGCTCGGGAACGCCGGCCGGGGTCAGGCCGCCGAGGTAGACGATCCGGGTGACGCCCGCGGCCGCGGCGGCGGCGCCGAAGGCCCGGGCGGCCCGCCGGTCGGTGTCCTCGAAGGACGTCCCGGTGCCGAGGGAGTGGACCAGGTAGTAGGCGACGTCGACGCCGTCGAAGGCCCCGGCCAGGCTGTCGGGCCGGGTCACGTCGCCGGTGGCGGTCTCCACCCTGGCCCGCCACGGCTGGTCGCGCAGCCGCCCCGGGTCACGGACCAGGCAGCGGACGGGGTGTCCCCGCGCGAGCAGTTCGGGGACGAGGCGGCCGCCGATGTAGCCGGTGGCGCCGGTCACCAGACAGCGCGGCGGGGTGGGGGGCGCCTCGATCGGGGCTTCGCCCGGGGTGTCGTTCACGGCGTCGTTCGGGGTGTCGTTCACGGCGTCGTTCGGGGTGTCGTCCATGGCGTCAGTCCAGGCCCCGGGCGGCCCGGAGGCGGGCGGTGAGGGCGTCCGGGGCGATGATCGGGTCCGGGTAGTCGGGCGCGAGCAGCCAGGGCCGGTGGACGGCCGGACCGGGCAGGTGGGCGAGCTCGGGCACCCAGCGGCGTACGTAGGCCCCGTCGGGGTCGTACCGGTCCGCCTGGCGCAGCGGGTTGAGGACCCGGTTGGGCCGGGTGTCGGTGCCGGTGCCCGCCACCCACTGCCAGTTGAGCTGGTTGTTGGCCACGTCGCCGTCGACCAGCAGGTCCAGGAAGTGCCGGGCGCCGATGCGCCAGTCCAGGTACAGCGACTTGGCGAGGAAGCTCGCCGTCAGGAGCCGGGCGCGGTTGTGCATCCAGCCCTCGTGGGCGAGCTGGCGCATACCGGCGTCGACGATCGGGTAACCCGTGCGGCCCGTACGCCAGGCCTCGGCCTCGCGCTCGTCCCGGTGCCAGTCGTCCTCGCGGGCGCGGTAGTCGCGGTGAGCGGCGTCGGGCCGGGCGGCGAGCACCTGGTGGTGGAAGTCCCGCCAGGCGAGCTGCCGGACGAAGGCCTGCGCGCCCGGGCCGTCGTGCCGCAGGGCCCGCGCGGCCAGTTCGGTCGCGGACAGGCAGCCGAAGTGCAGGTACGGGGAGAGCCGGGAGGTGCCGTCGTCCGCGAGCGCGTCGTGCAGGTCCTCGTACGCGTCGACGTCCCAGTGCAGCCGGCGCTTGCGGCCGGCCGTCTCGCCGCCGGGCGGCAGGCCGGGTGAGGTCGGGCGGGCGGTGGGCAGTTCCTCGCCGTGCAGGTCGTCCGGGGTGCGGAGCACGCGCGGCGCGCCCAGCACCGTCCGGCGGGGCGCCTGCTGCCAGGCCCGGTGGTACGGGGTGAACACCGCGTAGTGGTCACGGCCGGCCGGGGCCACGGCGCCGGGCGGGACCACGGTCAGCGAGGCGTCGTGGACGCTCAGCCGGGGCCCCAGCAGCTCGCGCAGCCGCGCCTCGCGCCGGACCGCGAACGCGCTGACGCCCGCGGCGACGTGCACGCGGCCGGCGCCGGCCTCGGCGGCCACCCGGGCCGTCTGCTCGGCGGCGTCACCGTGCCGTACGACCAGGCGGGAGCCGGTGCGGCGCAGCGAGGCGTCCAGGTCGGCGAGGCAGTCGGCGAGGAAGGCCCGGCGGTTGGGCGCGGAGAAGCCCGTGGCCTCGACGGCGGGGTCGAGGACGAACAGCGGTACGACCTGGTCCGCGGTGGCGGCGGCGTGCAGCACGGGGTTGTCGTGCAGGCGCAGGTCCTGGGTGAACAGGGCGACGGAGACGGTCATCGGGGGTGCCTCGGAGGTGGTGCGGTCGGGGTGGTGGAGTCCTGCGCCGGACGGGCCGGGCCGTCGGCGCCGCGTATCGGGGCGGTGTCCGCCTCGGCGGGTGCGGCGCCTGCGGGTCCCGGCGCGCCGCCGCTCGCGCGGCCCGGGCGCAGCAGGCCGGCGACCGACAGCGCGGCCCAGCCGACGGACACGGTGGCGGCCATCGCCCGGTGCCGCCGCTCCGGCAGCGCCCGGGTCAGGACGACGGCGTCACCGAGGTCGGAGGCGATCCGCAGCAGCGTCGCCGTGCGCAGGCTGCGGGCGTCGGGCGCCAGGACCATGGCCAGCCCGCAGGCGGCGTCGCGCAGGACGAGCGGACGCAGGCAGGTCACGACCTCCGTGGGCACCGTGCCGTCCGGGGCCGCGAGCCCGGACGGCCGGGCCAGCAGCGCCGGACGCGCGGTCACCAGGAGCCCGTACGCGAAGGTGACGGCGCCGGTGAGTCTGAGGAGCTTCTGGTCCATGGGGCTTCCTCTCGGGTACGAGGGCGGGTGCGGGGCCGGCGGGTGTCAGGAGGTGACGGCCTGTTCCATGAGGTCGAGCGCGGCGGCGAGGGTGCGGGGCACGGCGGCGCCGGCCGGGGGCCGGGTACGGCCCCAGCCCGGGCCTGCGGCGAGCACCAGCGCCCGGCCGGCGGAGCCGCGCGGCCCCCAGGTGCTGCCGCCGACCCGGTGCAGGAGGTCGTGGTCGGCGGTCCGGCGGTCCTGCGACCAGAGCAGGACGGCGCCCGGGCCGAGCCGGTGGATCGCGTCCAGCAGCGCCTGCGGCGGGACCGTCGAGCCCAGCATCCGGAACGGCAGGGCCCGTTCGGCCAGGCCCGCGGCGGCGGCGTCCAGCGGGAGGGTGTGCCGCTCGTCGGGCGTGGCGGCCAGCAGGACGGGCGGCACCGGGCGCGGCGTCCCGGGCCGGGGCGCCGCGAGGCGTACCGGCCGTACGGGCCGGACGGCGGCGTCGCGCAGCACGGCGGCGACGTGCCAGGAGAGCAGGTGCTCGACCTCGACGTACTGCTCGCCCGCAGCGGCCCACTTGCGCCCGACGGCCCGCAGCGCCGGCACCATGACCTCCGTCCAGGCGGTGACGACGCCGAGCGCGTCCACCGCCTCGCGCAGGATCGCGGCCACCTCCGGCGCGTCCAGGCGGACGGCCGCCCGGGCGAGGCCGCGGCACTCGGGGCGGACCGTGCCCACGCGCAGCGCCCGGCTTCCGCCGGGGCCGGACCGGGTCGGCGGGGG
>NZ_JBSGFD010000065.1:0-43117 GCF_053603215.1 Kitasatospora sp. NPDC004240
CTCGCGTGTGGTTTTGTTTTACTTTGGTCCCCCCCCCCCCGGGGGCCCCCGCCCCCCCCCCCCCCCCCGCCGGGCCCCCCCCCCCCCCCCGGGCGCCCCCCGGCCCCGGCTTCGTGCTGTCCGGCGGTCCCGCGCTTCGTGCCGTCCGGTGGTCCCGTGCTTCGTACCGCCCTGGTTCCGTGGGGTGGCGGCGCACTGGGAGGATAGGAGTTCAGGAAGTTCAGCCGGTCGAAGTCGGCCGGACGGGGCCACGGGGGCATAGAACCTGAGACGCGCCCCGGGACCAGAGGGAGGAAAGGACAGCCATGAGTGTCACGCTCGCCAAGGGCGGCAACGTCTCGCTCACCAAGGCCGCGCCGAATCTGACGCAGGTGCAGATCGGCCTCGGCTGGGACGCCCGCTCGACCACGGGCGCGCCGTTCGACCTCGACGCGAGCGCCCTGCTCAGCTCGGGGGGCCGGGTGCTCGGCGACGAGTACTTCGTGTTCTACAACAACCTGAAGAGCCCCGAGGGTTCGGTCGAGCACCAGGGCGACAACCTCACCGGCGACGGGGACGGCGACGACGAGGTCGTCGTGGTCAACCTGGAGCTGGTCCCGGCCCAGGTCGACAAGGTGGTCTTCGCGGTGTCGATCTACGACGCCGAGGCCCGGATGGAGAACTTCGGGCAGGTCCGCAACGCCTACATCCGGGTGGTGAACAACGTGGACGGGCAGGAGATCGCCCGCTACGACCTCACCGAGGACGCCTCCAGCGAGACCGCCATGATCTTCGGCGAGCTGTACCGCTACGCCGGCGAGTGGAAGTTCCGCGCGGTGGGCCAGGGGTACGCCTCCGGCCTGCGCGGGATCGCCCTCGATTTCGGCGTCAACGTACAGTAACCGCCAAAAACTGAATCGAAAGGTAACCAACTCCCGTGCTCCTGCGCACATTCGGCTGGTCGTTCGCGGTCACGGCCGTCGGTCTGATCGTCTCCTACATCCTCTGGGGTGCCGAGGGATTCGGCATCGTGCTGATCCTGTCGATCCTGGAGATCTCGCTCTCGTTCGACAACGCGGTGGTCAACGCCACCGTGTTGAAGCGGATGAACCCGTACTGGCAGAAGATCTTCCTGACCGTCGGCATCCTGATCGCCGTCTTCGGCATGCGCCTGATCTTCCCGCTGCTGGTCGTCGGGCTGACCGCCCACCTGTCGCCCGGCACCGTCATCGACCTGGCGCTGCACGGCGACAAGACCTACGAGGGCCAGACCTACGCCCAGTACCTGGAGGCCGCCAACCCGGCCATCGCGGCCTTCGGCGGCATCTTCCTGCTGATGATCTTCCTGGACTTCATCCTGGGGGAGAAGGACTTCCACTGGCTGCGCTGGGTCGAGCGCCCGCTGGAGAAGGTCGGCAAGCTGGAGGCCTTCTCCACGGTCGTCGCCCTGGTCACGCTGGCCCTGGTGGCCAACTTCTTCGCCGGTGACAACGCCGAGACCGTGCTGCTGGCCGGTCTGCTGGGCCTCGCCACCTACCTGGCGGTCAACGCCCTCTCCAGCGTCTTCGAGGACCGCCTGGAGGAGGACGCCGAGGCCGAGGAGGAGGCCGAGAAGGGCGGCAAGTCGATCGTCCAGGTCGGCGGCCGGGCCGCGTTCTTCCTCTTCCTGTACCTGGAGGTCCTGGACGCCTCGTTCTCCTTCGACGGTGTGGTCGGCGCCTTCGCCATCACCAGCGACATCTTCGTGATCACCATGGGCCTCGGCATCGGCGCCATGTACATCCGGTCGCTGACGGTCTTCCTGGTCCGCAAGGGCACCCTGGACGACTACGTCTACCTGGAGCACGGCGCCCACTACGCGATCGGCGCGCTGGCGCTCATCCTGATGGTGGGCATCGAGCACCACATCCCGGAGATCGTCACCGGCCTGATCGGCGTCGGCTTCATCGCCCTCGCCCTGGGCTCCTCGATCCTGCGCAACCGCCGGATCGCCGCCGAGGGCGGCGAGGGCGGCGAGGAGGAGAACGAGCCGGCCTCGCTGGCCAAGTAGCCTCCGCCGCCCCCGCGGCCCGCACGACGAAGGCCGCCCCCGCACGATGCGGGGGCGGCCTTCGCGTTGTCGCTCGGGCGTCTCAGCCGAGCTGCTGCTCGATGGCGCGCAGCTTGCGCTCCAGCGAGTCCAGCTTCGGCATCGACAGGGTGTCGTCGTCCGCCGTCAGGTCGACGGCCGAGGAGCTCCGGTAGGACGAGGAGCCGTACGAGGAGGACGATCCGCTGTCGTACGAGGAGGACGAGCCGTACGACGAGGAGGACGAGCCGTACGAGGACGAGCCGCTGTCGTACGAGGAGCGGTAGGAGCTCTCCGAGGAGGAGCGGCCGGAACCCGTGGCCGAGGACGAGGAGGAGCCGACGGCGGCGCGCGGACGGCGGCCGGCCTCCAGGGCGCTCAGCGGGGCGGCTTCGAGGGCGGGGGCGGCGTCGGAATCCGCGGCTAGGGCAGGCTCCGTAGCGCTCTGGCCGTCTCCGGCAGACGTGAGGGCGGGCACCTGGCGGCCGCCGCGGGCCCGGGCGAGCATGCCGCCCTGACGGGCGATGGCCTTCAGCTCGGCGCGCTCGCGGCGGTCGGCGGTACGGGCGCGCAGCTTCGCGTCCTGCTTGGCCTGCCGCTCCTCGCGCACCTCCTCGACCGCCTCGTCCAGGCTGCGGACGTTCTCCAGCAGCATCAGCGACCAGGCCGCGTAGGTCTCGCGGGGGGCGCGCATCCAGCGCACGATGCGGATCTGCGGCAGCGGGCGCGGCACCAGGCCCTGCTCGCGCAGGGCGGCCTTGCGGGTCTGCTTCAGCGCGCGGTCGAACAGGATCGCGGCCGAGATGGACATACCGGAGAAGAACTCCGGGGCGCCGTCGTGGGCGAGACCGCGCGGCGCGTGCACCCAGTTGAACCAGGCCGAGGCGATCGCGAACACCCAGACCAGCAGGCGCGAGCCGAGTGCGGCGTCACCGTGGCTGGCCTCGCGCACCGCGAGCACCGAGCAGAACATGGCCGCGCCGTCCAGGCCGAACGGGACCAGGTACTCCCAGCCGCCGGAAAGGCCGAGGTTCTCCTTGCCGAAGCCCACCAGTCCGTGGAACGACAGCGCGGCGGCGACGCCCGCGCAGCAGAACAGCAGGACGTAGGAGGAGATCCCGTAGATCATCTCCTTGCGGCGCCGGCGCTCCTCGCTGCGCTCCCAGGAGTCCGTGATCTCCTCGGACTTGTTGTTGCTCTTGAAGCGCAGGGTCGCCACCAGGATGGCGGTGAACAGCAGGGCTGCGCCGCCGACGACGGTCCAGACCAGCTGTATGGAGGTCAGGTTCATTGCGGGTCGGGCCTCGGCTTTCCGCAGGGACAGGGCTGTGGTGCGACACAGGAGCGGTCAGGTGCCGTCGGGGGCGGCGGTCCTGACGGAGCGTCGCCGCCGTCGGGGCGCGCCCACCGTACCCGTCCGGGGTGAACGGGACACCTGTGCGGCAAGACGATATCGCGTCCGAGGAGGCGGCATCGTACGGGAGGGAAGTTCGGTCCGCCAATCGCCCCGCCGGGGTGGCCGGGATGCGTCGCCGGGGTGGGGTGGGGTAGGGGATCCGGGTACCGGTCGGCGGGCTGATGACCGATCATGGATCGGCGGACCGCCGGAGCGCCCGGCGGTGCTGGGGGAGGACTGGATGGCCTCGATTTGGGAGTACCTGCGCGGGGATCGCAACGCCTTCGACTCCGGCGGGCAGTACAAGATCACGCTCACCAAGTCGTCGCCGCAGCACGCGATCACCGGCGCGGCGGCCACCACCGGCTTCCTGTACATCAACCTGTACTGGCAGAACCGGGTCTCGGGCCCGGCCCCGACCGCGGGCGAGTCGCTGCGCCGCTGGTTCAGCCCGCGCATCCTCAGCCCCCAGGAGCCGGACGCCCAGCCGGGCCAGGTCAACGTCGACCTCGACCTCGCCTGCATGTACGAACTCGCCGACGGCTCCCGGGGCGTGGTGCAGCCGCTCGGCGGCTACTTCGGCGACCTCCAGAAGCCGCCCTTCGTCAAGCTCAGCGGTGACGACCAGTACGGCGCGCCCTCCGGCGAGACGATGTACGTCAACCTGGAGAAGAAGGACCAGTTCAAACGGCTGCTGGTGTTCGTCTACATCTACGACGGCACGCCCGCCTTCGAGCAGGCCAACGCGGTCGTGACGATCGTGCCGCAGACCGGTCCGCGGATCGAGATCAAGCTGGAGGAGCGGGCCAGGGCGGCCCGCTCCTGCGCGGTGGTGCTGATCGAGAACGTCGGCGACAACCAGCTGCGGGTGCGCCGCGAGGTGCGCTACGTCAACGGCTTCCAGGCCGACATCGACCGGCTGTACGGCTTCGGCATGCAGTGGCAGCGGGGCTACAAGGCGGAGTAGCGGCCCGACCGTGGCCGGTCACCACTCGGGGACGGGCGGTGGCGGGTCACGGTCCGGGTGGGGGCGGCCGGTGCGGGAGGGATCAGCGCGGCTGGAACTGCGGTCCCTGCGGCGGCAGCGCGAACTCCTCCGCGCCCGGCGACGGCTGCACGGGCGGCGGGGGCTGCTGGGTGTGCTGCTGCTGCGGGTAGCCGTAGCCGGAGTGCTGCGGAGCCTGCTGCTGCGGCGGATAGCCGTACGAGGGCTGCGGCTGCTGGGGCTGCGGCTGGGGGTACGGCGGCTGCTGGGGCGCCTGCTGCGGCGGGTAGCCGTAGGAGGGCTGGGGCTGCGGCTGGGGGTAGCCGTAGCCGCCCTGGGCGGAGGTGGGCTGCGGCTGCGGCCGGGGCGGGTAGCCGTACGAGGGCTGCGGCGCCGGCGGGGCCGGGGGAGTCGGCGGCAGGGTGGGCGGCAGCGAGGGCGGCGGGGGCGTGGTGGTGGGCACCGCGGACGGCGCCTGCTGGGGGGCCGGCGGCTGGGCGGGCGCGGCCGGCTGCGGGGCGGACTGCGGGACGGCCGGGGCCAGGGTGTACGTGCCCGGCTCGGGCCGGGCGGCCGGCATGGGGGCCGGGGTGCTGCGCGGGTCCACGGGGGCCCGGGTCGGGGCCCGGCCGGCGTCGGTGGCGCCGTCGCTCTCGTCGTCGACGGTGATCCCGAAATCGGTGGCCAGGCCGATCAGGCCGGAGGCGTAGCCCTGGCCGACCGCGCGGAACTTCCAGGCGCCGGCCCGGCGGTACAGCTCACCGGCCAGCAGCGCGGTCACGTCGTCGGCGTCCGTCATCGCGAACTCGGCCAGCGCGGGCGCGCCCTCACCGGCCGCGGTGTCGTACAGCAGCACCCGCAGCCCGGTCACCGAGCGGAACGAACCGCCCTCGGAGGAGCCGGCCAGCACCACCCGGTCGATGTCGGCGGGCAGCTTGCCCAGCTCCACCTCGACCGTGTCGGCGATCTCGGCGCCGCCGGCGGTCTGCTGCTTGGGCAGGTGGCGCACCAGGCCCGACGGGTGCCGGGGCTGGTTGTAGAAGACGAAGTCGGCGTCCGACCGGACCCGCCCGTCGGGTCCGAGCAGCAGCGCCGAGGCGTCCACGTCCGGCGAGCCGGGCGCTGCGCTCCAGCGCAGCACGGCGCGGACCGCCGCCACCGGCAGTGCGATGTTGGCGCCCTTGGCCATCACGTGCGTCATAGCCGACCATCCTGCCTGTTCGCCACCCCTTCGGACAACGTGACCGAAGGTGGCGGAAGCGTGGGGGACTTTGCCAACGCTTGCGCTTTGTGAAGCGGACGGTAACCTTCCGAGAATTCGACGTTTCGGAGGCGCGTTCGGCCGGACGCGGTCCGTACGATGGCGGCCGGAAGGCCCCGGGGGGCGCGGGCGGGGGGTTCGACGATGCACGTCCCGGAGCGCGGCGCGGGAACCACCGCGCGCGGCGGATTGTTCCTCCTCGTGACACCCCCCTGGTCCCGGGACCGGCCCCGCCGTCGCGGCCGCCACCCCGATCCCCGGCATCCCGTCCGTCCGTCCGCGTACCAGCGAGCCGCCCCCGCGGCCGCCAGCACCCCCTGAGGAGAGCACCATGCGCCACTTCGGCCACCTCCCCGACTCCGTGCGCGACCGGCTCTTCCACGAACAGCCCCGGGCCTTCACCCCGGGCAGCGAGGCCGCCGTGCTGTCCACGGCGCTCGGCGCGACCCTCTACAGCCCGGCCACCCGGACCACCCTGGCGGCCGACATCCGCAAGCAGGCCGCGCGCGGGGTGGTCTCCATGGTGCTTTGCCTGGAGGACGCGATAGCCGACCACGAGGTGCCCGCCGCCGAGGCCAACCTGGTCGCCCGACTGGGTGAGATCCACGCCGAGAATACCGACCGCGGCGGTGAAATCTCCACCGGTTGCGCACAGGATCTGCCCCTGCTCTTCATCCGGGTCCGCGCCGCCGGGCAGATCACCGACCTCGCCGAGCGGCTCGGCCCGGCGATCGGCCTGCTCACCGGGTTCGTGCTGCCCAAGTTCACCGAGGACAGCGGCGGCGCCTTCCTGGAGGCCCTGGCCGCCGCCGAGGACGCCACCGGCCACCGGCTGTTCGCCATGCCCGTCCTGGAGTCGCCCGAGCTGGCCCACCTGGAGACCCGCCGCGATCAGCTGTTCGGCGTCGCCCGGCTGCTGGACAAGTACCGCGAGCGGATCCTCGCCGTACGCCTGGGCGTCACCGACCTCTGCTCCGCGTACGGACTGCGCCGCTCGCCCGACCTCACCGCCTACGACGTGGCGCTGGTCGCCGCCGTGATCGGCGACGTGGTCAACGTGCTCGGCCGCGCCGACGGCACCGGACACACCATCACCGGGCCGGTCTGGGAGTACTTCCCCGTCCAGGAGCGGATGTTCAAGCCCCAGCTGCGCCGCACCCCGTTCGCCGAGGCCGAGCCCTCCGGCGAGGCCGTCCGCCAGCGGATCATCGAGCACGACCTGGACGGCCTGATCCGCGAGATCGAACTCGACCGCGCCAACGGACTGCTGGGCAAGACCTGCATCCACCCCAGCCACGTGCCCGCCGTGCACGCCCTCTCGGTGGTCACGCACGAGGAGTACAGCGACGCGCGCGACATCCTCGACCAGGAGCGCGGCGGGGGCGGCGTGCTGCGCTCGGCGTACACCAACAAGATGAACGAGGCCAAGCCGCACCGGGCCTGGGCCGAGCGGGTGCTGCTGCGGGCGGAGGTGTTCGGGGTCGCGCGCGAGGACGTCAGCTTCGCCGAACTGCTCTCGGCCTGCCTGTGCGCCTGAGCCCGCCCGACCCTTCCGGCCTCGTCGACCTACCGATGAAGCAGCGCCACCCAGTACCACCGAAAGCGGGACCAGTAGTGACAGCACAGCGAGAGTGGACCGGCCGCTGGGTCGCCGACCGGGCCGGCATCGCCCTGACCGGGTCCGACCGGCTGCCCGGCCTGGTCGGCCTGGCCCTGCGCGAGAACCGCAAGCGGGCCCACCTGCTGGTCTCCAACGTGCTCGGCAAGCACGTGCCGCAGCGGCCCTCGGTGGTGCACGGCGCCGGCCTCGAACTCGGCCGCCGCGTACGTGAGTTGCTGGGCGCGGAGGCGGCGGCGCGGGCCGTCGTGCTCGGCTACGCGGAGACCGCCACCGGCCTCGGCCACAGCGTCGCCGACGGCCTGGATGCCCCGTACCTGCACTCCACCCGGCGCCCCGTGCCCGGACTGGACCCGGTCGGCGGCTTCGAGGAGGAGCACTCGCACGCCACCTCCCACCTGCTGCTGCCCGCCGACCCCCGGCTGCTCGCCGGGGACGGGCCGCTGGTGCTGGTCGACGACGAGTTCTCCACCGGTAACACCGTGCTCAACACCATCCGCGCCCTGCACGCCCACCACCCGCGCGCCCACTACGTCGTCGTCGCACTGGTCGACCTGCGCGCCGACACCGACCGGGCCCGCCTCGCCGACGCCGCCGCCGAACTCGGCGCCCGGCTCGACCTGGTCGCCACCGCCGCCGGCGGCGTCGACCTGCCCGCCGACGTCCTCGACCGCGCCGAGCGCCTGATCGCCGAGATCGGCCCGGCCCCCGAGCCCGCCCCCGCCGCCGCGCCCGCCCGGGTCGTCCGCGTCGAGCCCGACTGGCCGGCGGACCTGCCCGACGGCGGACGGCACGGCTTCACCGCCGAGCACCGGGCCGGGCTCGAAGCCGTCCTGCCCCGGGTGGCCGGGCGGATCGCCGAGGCCCTGGACGGCGCCGAGCGGCGGATCCTCGTCCTCGGCTCCGAGGAGCTGATGTACGCCCCGCTGCGCCTGGCCGGCGCGCTCGCCGACCACCTCGGAGACGGCGGCGAGGAGCGCGTCCGCTTCTCCACCACCACCCGCTCGCCGGTCCTCGCGGTGGACGACCCCGGCTACGCCATCCGCACCCGGCTGGCCTTCCCGGCCCACGACGACCCGGCCGACGACGCCTCGCGCGAGCGCTACGTCTACAACGTGGCCCCCGGCGCCGACCCGGGGCGCCGCTTCGACGCGGTGGTCCTCGTCGTCGACAGCCACGGCGACACCCCCGCCCTGCACGAGGGCGACCGGGCCCTGCTCACCCAGCTGCGGCAGGTCACCGACCGCGTCGTGCTCACCGTCCTGCCCTCGCACCGGCCTGTCCCGCCACTCCTGGAGCCCGCTGTGCCGACCTCGCCGACCGTGACGCCTCCGGTCGTCCCCTCGACCGTGACTCCTCCGGTCGCTCCGCCGACCGTGACCCCTCCGAGCGCCTCTCCGTCGGGTGCGCCCCTGAGCGGCGCGCTGCCCACCCCGCTGCCCACCCCGCTGCCCACCCCGCTGTACGGCCCCGCGTTCTCCTCGTACGCCGCCGAGGAGGTGGCCTGGCTGCTCAAGGACCTCTCCGACGTCGCCCTGGAGGCCCCCACCGAGGAGCGCGAGGAGGCCGTGCAGAACGGCGGCGCCCACTACGCCGAGTCGCTGCCCGTCGAGTACCAGCCCAGTCCCGAGTACCAGGAGCTCTTCCACCAGGCGCTGCGCACCTCCGCCCGCCGGATCGCGCTCGCCGTCGGCACCGTCGCCGAGACCCTGCTGCGCGAGCGCGGCCAGGGCCTGGTGCTCGCCTCGCTCGCCCGCGCCGGCACGCCCGTCGGCATCCTGATCCGCCGCTACCTCCGGCTGGCCCACGGCCTGGACGTCCCGCACTACGCGGTCTCCATCGTCCGCGGCAAGGGCATCGACCCGGTCGCCCTGCGCTACCTCGCCGCCCACCACCATGCCGGCGACGTGGTGTTCGTCGACGGCTGGACCGGCAAGGGCGCGATCACCCGCGAACTCGCCGAAGCCCTGGCCGGCACCGGCTTCGACCCCGACCTCGCCGTCCTCGCCGACCCCGGCCGCTGCGTGCGCACCTACGGCACCCGCGACGACTTCCTCATCCCGTCCGCCTGCCTCAACTCCACCGTCTCCGGCCTGGTCTCCCGGACCGTCCTGCGCGACGACCTGATCGGCCCCGACGACTTCCACGGCGCCAAGCACTACACCGAGCTGGCCGGCGCCGACGTCTCCGACGCCTTCCTGGCCACCGTCGCCGACCACTTCCCCGACGTCCGCGACCTCGCCGTCGAGGCCTGCGCCGACCTGTCCGGCGCCGCCGACCGCGAACCCGACTGGGCCGGCTGGGCCGCCGTCGAGCGCATCAGCGCCGAGTACGGCATCGACAACGTCAACCTGGTCAAGCCCGGCGTCGGCGAGACCACCCGCGTGCTGCTGCGCCGCGTCCCCTGGCGGGTGCTCGCCCGCCGCGGCAGCGGCGCCGACCTCGACCACGTCCGTCTGCTCGCCGCCCAGCGCGGCGTCCCCGTCGAGGAGGTCGACGACCTGCCGTACACCTGCGTCGGCCTCATCCACCCCCACTACAGTCGGGGAGCGACCGGTGCCGACGGCACCGCCGTCCCGCTGAAGGAGTTCTGATGACCGGCCCGGCCGCCCCGCGATTCGTGGTCGCCAGCGACCTCGACCGCACCCTGATCTACTCCAACCGGGCACTCGCCCTCGACGTGCCCGACCGGCTGGCCCCGCGCCTGCTCTCGGTCGAGGTGCACGACGGCAAGGCGCTCTCGTTCATGACCGAGCGGGCCGCCGAGCTCCTGGTCGAGCTCTCCCGCGAGGCCGTCCTCGTCCCCGCCACCACCCGGACCAGGACCCAGTACGAGCGGGTCAACCTGCCCGGCCCGACGCCCGGTTGGGTCCCCGCGTACGCGATCTGCAGCAACGGCGGGCAGCTGCTCGTCAACGGCGTCCCCGACGAGGACTGGCGCGCCGAGGTCACCGGCCGGCTGACCGCCGCCTCCGTGCCGCTGAGCGAGGTCGTCGAGCACCTCGCGCTCACCGCCGACCCCGAGTGGACCCACAAGCGCCGGGTCGCCGACGACCTGTTCGCCTACCTGGTCGTCGAACGCGCCGAACTGCCGGCCGGCTGGCTGGACGAGCTCACCGGCTGGTGCGCCGAGCGCGGCTGGACGGTCTCCCTCCAGGGCCGCAAGGTGTACGCGGTGCCGGCGCCGCTCAGCAAGAGCGCCGCCCTCGCCGAGGTCGAACGGCGGGTGGGCGGCGCGACCGTGCTCGCCGCCGGCGACTCGCTGCTCGACGCCGATCTGCTGCTCGCCGCCGACGCCGGCTGGCGCCCCGGGCACGGCGAACTGGCCGACAGCGGCTGGACGGCCCCCGGGGTCACCGTCCTGGACCTGGTCGGCGTGGCGGCCGGTGAGGAGATCGTCCGGTGCTTCCTGGACCGGGTGCGCTCGGGCGTCGGGGAGAGCGTGCCGGTGGCGTAGCCCCGGTTCCTCGTTCGGCTCCCTGCTTCCTCCTGGTTCAGCCGCAGCAGCCGCCCCCGCAGCAGCCCCCGCCACCGCCGGCGGACTGCTGTGGGGCGGCGGCCGCACCGCCGCCGACACCGGTGACGGCGACGGTGGAGAGCAGCTTCACGGTGTCCTCGTGCCCCTGCGGGCAGACCGCGGGGTCGTTGGCCTGCGCCATCGCGCGGCGGAGTTCGAAGGTGGCCCCGCAGGTGCGGCAGCGGAAGTCATAACGTGGCATGCCCCGCAGCGTACCCGCGTCGCCGGGCCGGCGGACCTACGCCTGCGCGGGGGTGCGCTCCTGCCGCTCCTGCTGTCCGTTCTGCTCGGTCACCCGGCGCTTCTCCCGGACGTACACCTGCTTGCGCACCCGGGCGACCACCGAGCCGTCCGCGGCCAGGACGTCGGTGTCGAACCAGACGAGGGCCTTGCGACCGTCCCGGGTCAGCTCCCGGATCTCCTCCAGGCGCTCCTCGGTGAGGGTGAAGTCGGCGAAGACGTCGCCGCGTCCGGGCGCCACGAAGTCGATCTCGCCGGCCGAGTCCCAGACCACGTAGTCGCGGCCGAGGTTCTGCATCACCAGCAGCATCCAGAACGGGTCGGTCATCGCGAAGATCGACCCGCCGAAGTGCGTACCGACGTAGTTGCGGTTGAACCGTCCGAGCCGGAGCCGGACGCGGGCGTGCCGGTAGTCCTCCGAGAGGGACAGCACCCGGATGCCGGCGAACAGGAACGGCGGCCAGAGGTTGATCCCGCGACGGAAGGTGGCGGCGGACATGCTGCGCTTACGAGCCATGGCGGTGACTCTAGCCGAAGATGTTACCCGTGAGTAGCTTCTGCTTCCGCGGCCCTTCTCTTGGCCCGCCTTTTCCCTTCCCCGCCCTTCCCCGTCGTTCTCCTGGCCGCCCTTCCCCTGGTCCGTCCTTCCCTTCCCCGTCCTCCTCCTGGCCCGGCTCCCGCTACGGCCGGTGACCGCCGAGGTCCTCGCGGATCAGCTCCACCACCCGCGCCGACGTCTCCCGCACGGCCGCCAGCTCCGACAGGAAGCGCCAGTAGTCGGGATGCCGTCCGGCCGCCTCCAGCTCCGCCACCGCCCGGTCCAACCGCTCCACCGCGGCGTCCAGCGGGGCGGCGTGCCGGGGATCCGGTGCCTGCCGGCCGGACATCGCCAGCCGCTGCGCGTCCCGCAGGGCGAAACGCGTCCGCTCGACCTCCCGCTGGGGGTCGTGCTGCACCTCGTTCAGCTGCCGCAGCCGCTCGTTCACCGCGACCACCGAACCGTCCGCCGCCTCCAGTAGCGCCCGTACCGTTCCGATCGCCCCGGTCGCGTCCGCCCAGCGCTGCTCGTCCCGCGCCCGCGCCGCCTCCACCAGCTTCTCCTGCGCGGCCCGCCCGGTCTCCGCGACCTGATCCGGCACCCGCTGGAGGTCCTGCCAGCACGCCGTGCTGAACCGTCGGCGCAACTCGCTCAGCGCCGGCTCCACCGTGCCCGCCTTGGTCTCCAACGCCTGGATCCGGGTCCGCAGGCTCGCCACCCGCCGGTCCAGCTCCCGCGCCCGCTCCGGCAGCTGCCCGGCGTCCGCCGCGATCGCGTCCGCCCGCTGCGCCACCCGCTCCGCCCGCTGCAGCGTCTCCGCCACCCCGTGCCGCGCCGCGCCCTCGTTCAGCCGGGCCAGCTCCGGCGCCAGCTCGGCCAGGCGGGACGCCAGCTCGTCCGCCCGCAGACCTGCCGCGCGGACCGCCTCCAGCGCGTTCGTCGCGGCCAGCAGCGAACGCTTCGCCCCCTCCACCGCCGGCGTCACCCGCATCAGCTGCGACTCCGCCTGCTGGATCGCCGGCTGCAACCGCTGCAGGAACGCGTTCAGCTCCCGCTGCGCCGCCCCCAACTGCCCGGTCACGTCCTCCAGCCGGCGCCGCGCCCGCGCCGCCACCCCGGACTCCAGCTCCTCCGCGTCCAGATCGTGCGCGTCCAGGGCCTCCAGGTAATTCACGCTCACCTGGTCGACCCGCCCCGAGATCTCCCGGAAGTCCGCCAGCGCCCGCTGCGCCGTCGGCCCGTCACCCGCCGCGCGCACCGTCTCCACCGCCAGCTGCACCTCGCGCTGCGTCGAGTCCAGCTCGTAGAACGCCTGCTGCGCCGTGTCCCGCGCCGCCTTCGCGTCCGCCCGCTGCCCCTCACCCCGCCGGAACCAGCCGCCGCGGCCGCCCCCGAGCCCGCCCAGCGCCGACGCCCCCGCCGCCCCGAGCATCCCGGCCACCACCAGCGGCAGCACCAGCGCCTCGACCGCAGCACTCCCCGGCCGCCCCCGCCGCCGCCCGCTCCCGCCGGACACCCTCACGCCGCGCTCCCTGATCCGACCGCCACTCCACCGCCCATTCTTCCCGATCACCCCCACCCCCCGGCACCCCACCCGTCCCACTCCCCGACCACCTGCGCCCGACCACCCACCGGACCAGGTACTCTTGGCACTCGTCGTGCCCCCACCGGGCCACGCCGAGGGCGCGTAGCTCAGCGGTAGAGCGCTGCTCTTACAAAGCAGATGTCGGCGGTTCGAAACCGTCCGCGCCCACCAGCACAAACGCCCCGGACCGATGTCGGTCCGGGGCGTTTGACATCTCAGACTGACATCAGTGACGACGCTTGAGCAGCCGGTCCATGTTCCCGAGGGCCTCACGCTGGGTGTCCTGCGCGACGTGGGTGTAGACGTTCATCGTCAGCCCGATCTGGCTGTGGCCGAGGATCTCCATCACCACCCGCGGCGGCACCCCGCAGGCCACCAGCAGCGTCGCGCACCCGTGCCGGGTGTCGTGCAGCCGGATCGCCGGGACGTCGGCGGCCTTGGACACCCGGACGAACGAGCGGTAGAGGTTGGTCGGCTCGATGGGCCGGCCGGACCGGGTGGTGAAGACGTAGCCGGTCTCCTCCCACTTCTCGCCCGCCGCGCGCCGGGCCTCGTCCTGCCGCATCCGGTGCCAGCGCAGGGCCGCCACACAGATCCGGGGGAGCGGCACGGGCCGGCGCTTGCCGCTCTTCGTGGTGTCCGCGTACAGCTCGCCGCGGACCCGCTGCACCTGCTCGCGGACGACCAGGACCCGGTAGTCGAGGTTGACCTCCGACCAGCGGAGCCCGACGATCTCCCCGCGCCGCATGCCGAGCGCGATGGCCAGGACGAACGCGGCGTAGAGCGGGTCGGTGCGGGCAGCCGAGAGGAAGGTGAGCGTCTGGTCGAGCGTCCACGGCTTGACCTCACGGCTCGTCACCCGGGGCGGCGGGACCAGCATCGCGACGTTCCGCACGATCAGCTCGTCCCGGCACGCGGCGCTCAGCGCCGACCGGAGCACCCGGTGCGACTCCTTCGCCGTGGCGGCGCTGGACTGCGCGGTGACCTTCGCCAGGAACGTCCGCACGTCGCGCGGGCTCAGCGACTCCAGACCCTTGGAGCCGAGCAGCGGGACGAGGTAGAGGCGTACGTGCGTCTCGTACTTGGCGGCGGTGGTCCGCTTCCTCTGGGGGGCGATGAAGTGTTCCAGCCAGTACGGCAGCCACTCGGAGAGCTTCGCCGACCGGGTCGGGGTCGCGATGCCCTGCTTGGCGCGCTCCACCAACTCCTTGCGCTTGCTGTCGCACTCGGTCCAGGTCGACCCATAGGCGAACTTGCGGGCCCACGTCCCGTCGGGCTGCGGGACGTATACGGCGGCCTGGTAGCGCCCGTCCTTGCGCTTGGTTACGGTGCCGGCGCCGTTCGGGTTGCGCTTGGCCATCAGGCGTTCTCCTCCATCTTGGTGCGCAGGTAGTCGTGCAGGGCGGTCACGGGGATGCGGCGGAGGCGGCCCTCCGTGAAGCTGTCGAGCTTCTTGGTGCGGATGAGGTCGTAGACCTTGCTGCGGCTCATCCGCAGGGCCGCCATGACTTCGGGGACTTCCAGGACGAGGGGCGGGATGGTGGTCACGGTGGGGCTCCTCCCGGGTTCACAGGTGGGGTGCTCGGTGGCGCCGGTCGTCAGGTGTGTGGTGGCTTCTCGCGATGCGCGCGTGTCCGAGGCGGGGATTTCTGCGTCACCGCGTCATCAGCGTCATCCAGGTCTCTGACCTGCGCTTTTGGGTGACGCGACGGTCGGCGGGTGCGTCACCGCTGTGTCATGGGCTGCGTCATCGGATGACGCAGGTGACGCAGGATGACGCAGAAGCCGCCGTCTGCGTCACCGGTCCCGACGCAGGTCAGGGGCTGTTTTCTGGCCCGCGTGACGCAGGTGACGCAGCGTCTTCCTACTTAGGACAAAGGCGGGGGTGTCTGTGGTGGTGAGGTGCGCCTCAGAGCGTGAAAGGAGCCGCGCGCGGCGCGGCCCTCTCGCGGCTTCGCCGAACAGCAAGAGGAGCACCCGGTCCCGCCGACGGGTGCTCCTCTTGCCGTTCGAACGCACGGCAGGTCAGTGCAGCCGCGGCTCCTCGTGCGGGGCCTTGGCGGCCGGGCGGGCCATTTCGAGGTAGCGGCCCTCTTTCGTGCGGCCGGTGTCGATGAGGACCCCCCGGGCCGCAAGGGTGGGCTGCAGACGCTTGAGCCGGTCGGAGAGGACCTTGCCGGTGGTCGGCCAGCCCTTGGGCAGGGAACGGAGTTCGTCGCCGCTGTAGAGGCGGCTGAGGCAGTTCAGCCACTCCGTGGACGTCATGCGCTGCGCGGTGCCCGGGGCGATGGTCTCGGCGTGCTTGAGGACGGTCTGCGCGAGGAGGTCACCCTCGATGACGTCGTCGTTCAGGTCGTCCACACTGGCCCGGTACGCGGCCAGAGACCCCCAGCCGGTCGCGATGTCCAACTGCGCGCACAGGTGGGCGAAGTCCGCCATCCGCAGGTCGGTCGGGGTCTCCGCCTCGGCGGCGCGGACCGTGACCGTCAGGTCCAGCAGCGACCCGAGCACGACGGGGAGCACGTCCGCGTACTCGGCCCACAGTTCCGCTTCTGTGCGGCGGACGCGGGGCCGCTCCAGCCGCAGGGGCAGGAGGCGTTCGGCGAGGTCGGGGCGGATGACGCCGACGTCGATGCCGGTCAGGAGCAGGGGGCGGCGGTAGGCGGAGCGGTGGACGTCGCCGTCGGTGAACAGGGCGCGCTTGACGCTCTCGGCGCCGGTCACGATGCAGCACATGGCGTCGGACAGGTCGGGGGTCATGTGGGAGAGGTTGTCGAGGGCGGTGACCCATCCGGCCGCGACGGCGGCGATCAGACTGTCCTCGTCCTTCGGCGGCCTGCGCAGGTCGCCGCTCATGCCTTCGATGATCCGGGTCAGCATCCGGCCGGCGGTGGACTTGCCGGCGCCCTGCGGGCCGGTGAGGAATGGGGCCGGGACCGGCACGGACGGCCCCAGGCAGCCGATCAGCCACGCGATGGCCAGGCACTCGGAACTGGCGCTGGCGAAGTTCGTCAGCCGCAGCAGGAGGTCGATGCCCTTGCCGTCGGTGTCCTTGGCCGGCACCGGGAGTTCACCGGTGAGCTGGGTGCGCCGCCAGCACACTTCCCGCGGGTCCGGGACGACGGTGTCCCAGCCGGTGGGGTGGATGCGCACGGACAGGCCGTCCGCGCGGCCCAGGTCCAGCCACGTCGCCCCGTCGAACCCCGGGGCGACACGGATGTGGACGGGCTGCACGTCCTCGTGCAGGGCGAGCGCTTCGATCAGGTCCAGCGCCTCCTTGAGAGCGGTGCCGTTGAACACGCCGACCCCGTCGCGGTACAGGCCGACGATGAGTTCCTGGCGGTGGCTCCCGGTGGTGCCCTGCGAGCGGATCGGACGGGCCACCGGGTGCCCGGTGCGCTGTGCGTACACGGTGCCGTCGGCGGTGCGGAAGTACCGGAAGTGCGCCTGGGCGTAGTCGGTGATGATCTCGCGGGCCGGGGTCTTCTCGTCCTCGGCCACGACTACACCCCCAACCGGGTCAGGGCGTTGGCCCACGCTTCCGTGCAGTGCCGGGCGGATTCGCCCTTGGCCTGCGCCGCAGCGAACAGCCGCTCCGTGTGCGCCTCGGTGAGGCACCCGCATCGGCCGTGCGTCGAGAGCACCGCGAGGAACGCCCCGAACACCGTGGCGTGCACCGCGCCGGTGGCCTCGGTGATGCGCTGCTCGGCCATGGCGATGCCGCGCTCCAGGAAGGTGGGCGTGCGGTGGGGGCACTTCCCGCCCCCGGCCGGTGCGGGCACCGCGACGGCCGTCGGCCGGACCGGGGCGGGCTCCTTCACGACCAGGGCCCGGACGACGTCCGGCAAGGCCGCCCAGGTGCCGGTGCCCGGTCCGAGCCACCGCGCATAGGCCATGGCGGACTTGATGTCCACGCCGGGCCGCACCGCGTTGGCGGAGGACATGGCGCCCCGGTAGAGCCAGTGCTCGCCCCGGGTGGTGGCGACGGTCCGGGTCGCGGGCAGGTTGGCGTGGGCCCACGCGATGGCGTCCGCGTCGTCGAGGTCCACGACGGTCACGCCCGCGCCACCGGGGTGGTAGGCCACCGCCGCCGCCTCCCGCCACGCCGATGCCCACGCGGGAGACGCGATGACGCTGGGGTCGGTGGTGGCGGCGGCCCAGCCGTGGCACGGCGCCGGGCAGGTGCAGGGGCCGGGGGTCTTCATGTTCGGCCGGCCGCCGCACGCGTTGCTGGCGCAGTGCCGGCAGTTGCCGAACGGCAGCTTCCCGGCCCGCAACGGCAGCACGGGCACGCCGCCGGCCGCCAGGGAGAGCGCGGCGGACAGGTGCTCTCCCCGGATCTCGGTCGGATGGGTCATGCTGGGCGTCTCCTCGTCTCGATGGGCGGGGGACCGGAGCGGCCGGGTTCCTTGGCTGGGTATGCCGGCCGCTCCGGAGCGAAGTCAGTTCTTGTCGGGTCCGCAGAGGCAGTGCTCGGGGTCGGCGCCCTGTCCGATCCGGCAGGCACAGGCGATGAGCCCGATCGGGGTCTCGACGGGGTCGCCGCCGGTGCAGTGGTCGCACTCGCCGGGCTGCCAGTCCCCGGAGTCGTCGCTGTCGAAGTCGTCGTACTCGTCGGGGTCGTAGTTGTCGTAGTCCACGGTGTTCTCCTGTGGTGGTGTCAGGCGGCGCGGCGGTCGCGCTGGGCGGGGAAGGGAATGACGGTCGCCAGCCGCGCGGCCTGCTCGGCGACGGGGGCGGGAGCACCCTCGCCACCGTCCGGCGGGGCCGCGCCGTCGACGGCCACGCGGGCGGCGCGCTCGGCGGCGGACTCGGCGAGTACCTGCTGAATGGCGGCGGAGTCGGTGGCGGCGCCGCGCCAGGTGTGGGCGATGGCGGCGGCGCCCGCGATGCCGGGGCCGAAGAGGACGGCGGCGGTGATGAGGTCGGTGGTGGTGCTCACGGGGTACCCCCTCGGGCGGCGGTGGCGAGCAGGTCGATGAGGTCGGCGCCGAGCAGCGCGGCGCGCTGCTCGATGGCGGTCCAGGACTCGGCGTCGATGTGGAGCAGGGCGGCGAGCGCGGCGGCCGGTTGCTGTTCGGCGGCGGCGGTCAGCGCTTCGCGCAGGTGCACGGCGGCCAGCGGCCGGATCGCGGCGGGGGTGGTCATCGCGGGCGCCGGGTCAGTGGTTGCTGACGGCGGTGGCGACGGCGGCGAGGAAGCCGTTGACGGGTCCGGCCAGGCCGGTGGAGGCGGCGGTGAGGCCGGAGAGCCAGATGACGGCGGCGGATCCAGCGCCGACGCGCTTGGTCCACACGAGGACGACGGTGACGACGCCGGCGATGAGGGCGACGGACAGGGTGACGGCCATTGCTGTTCTCCCGGGTTCGGCGGTGCGGGGGCGGATTAGTTGGTGCCGGAGTGCCAGGTGCGGTTGGCCACGTTGTAGAGGTGGCGGCCGACGCGGATGCGCTTGCCGACGCCACGGCAGCGGCGGCAGTGCTTGCCGCGCTTGGGCTTGCCGCGCCGGTCGGTCTTGAGCTGGAAGCCGAGGCCGTCGCACTTGCGGCAGTCGCCGAACGGGCTGGCCGCACACAACGCGGCGTAACCGAGCGTGGCCAGCAGCAGCGCAGCCATAGCGGCCGGTATCAGGGGGGTCAAGGCGGTCTCCAGAGCAGGTTCGGGGCGCGCGAAGACCAGGGCGCTAGCCACTAGCGCCCTGATCAGGGCATGTTTGGTGTGCTAGCGGGGGTGCTAGGTCTAGCGGGGGTGCGCGCTAGACCTAGCACCGGTGCTGGGCTATCCGGCGGGCCGGTTGCGGTCGCGCTCGGTGACGGCGCGGATGATGTCGGCGCGCGTGATGCCGCGCCGGTTGGCGCCCTTTCCGTCGCCGGTCGTGCCCCAGACCTGTCCGGTGGTGATGCCGTAGGGCCGCAGCGCGCTCACCAACTGGTCGGCGCGCGCCCGGCCCTCCAACTCGCCCCACGGGCCGTAGGCGTCCGGGCGCAGGTCGGCCAGGCGGGTGACGATGGTCTCGGACCAGAGCTTGGGCTCGTCGGGGCCGATGACGGCGAGGATGTCGGCGAGCAGGTCGTAGGCGGGGGCAGCCGCGGCGGCCGTCTGGTCGCCGCCGGCGGCGTGGCCGGTCAGCAGTCCTGCGTGCTCGCGCGCGGTGCGCCCGCGCTGGGCGATGGCTTCGGCGTTGGGGGCGTCGACGAACACCGAGCGCACGATCTGCGCGTCCGCGCCCTCGCCGCCGATGTAGTAGGCGATGCCCCGGTCGGTGCGGGCGAAGCTGGTGGCCTTGATACCGCGCTTGTAGGCGCCAGTGCCCAGCACCATGTCGTTCTCGATCTGGCCCATGACCTTCAGGCACAACCGCAGGATCGCGTTGGCGCTGATGCCGGTCGGGAGGGACTTGGAGTCGGGGCGCTGGGTGGCCAGCAGCAGCACGATGCCGGTGGCGGGTCCGCGCTTGACGAGGTCGGTGCAGATCTCCTCGAACTCGGCCCCGTACTTGGGGTGTTCGAACCAGACCTGGCACTCGTCGACGCCGACGACGACCGGGTGCAGCCGCAGGGACGGGTTGTTGGCCAGGTCGCTGGTGACCTTGGACTCGGGGCAGATGTCGCGGGGCAGGGAGCGGATGACCTTGGTGCGACGGCGCAGTTCGGCGCGCAGTTCGCGCATGTCGGCGATGGCGTACTCGATGTCCTCGTCGTCGTCGCCGGCGCGGTGGCGGTGGGAGACCTTGTCGCCGACGGGGTCGAGGTCGCCGGTGC
The DNA here is from genome assembly GCF_053603215.1 of Kitasatospora sp. NPDC004240. Classification (NCBI taxonomy): domain Bacteria; kingdom Bacillati; phylum Actinomycetota; class Actinomycetes; order Kitasatosporales; family Streptomycetaceae; genus Kitasatospora; species Kitasatospora sp. NPDC004240. The sequence goes on from NZ_JBSGFD010000065.1 coordinate 19,949, forward strand.
CCTTGAGGTCGTAGGTGTGCAGTTCGGCGCGCGGGTCGAGGGCGGCGATCAGCAGCAGCAGACGCAGCAGGAACGTCTTGCCCATGCGCGGGACGGCACCGATCACCCCGGCGATGAACATCAGGGTGACGGTCACCCAGGTGCCGCGTTGGTCGGTGGCGAAGGGGATCGGGTTGAACAGGTCGACGGCGCCGGCCTTGGCGAGCGGCCACGCGGGCTGCTTGGCCTTGGCCATGTCCTGATCGCCGACCCACAGGATCATGCGGCCGGTGTGCTCCCCGGGCGCGGCCTCGGGCCACACCGTGCCCAGCGGGCGCCGCAGACCGGAGGCGAGGCGATCGCGGCGGTCCATCACGTCCGCCACGGTCACGCCGTGCGGCAGCTCCACGTCCGCGCGCCAGCCGGGGCCGTCGCGCATGATCGGGGCGGCGAAGGTGATGGCCGACCCCTTCGACTTCGCGGAGGTGATCCCGCCGATGCCCAGCGCTTCCAGGGCTCGGATCACCATGTCGCTGGTGAGCTTGGGCGCCTTGGCCTTGACCACAGCGCGGGTGATCAGCGGCTCGTCGGCCGGAGCCCCGGCGAAGCCGAGGGCCAGCACCACGGCCGAGGCCAGCGCGACCAGCGTCGCGGTGCCGGCCATCACGAGCAGGACGATGACGGCCGCGAGTCCGAACACCGAGGCGCACATGGTGATCAGGCCGCGCAGCCGCACCCGCGCGTCGCGCTGGCGGCACAGCTTCAGGTAGAGCTCGGCGTCCTCGCGGCGGGCGGCGGCCGCGCGCAGCGGCTGCCCCTCGGCGTCCGAGGTCCATCGGCCCAGGAAGTTCATCGTGCGGGCGGCGCCGCGCGGGGCCCGCAGCGCCAGGCGCCCGGCGTACAGCGGGCAGCGGATCGCGTGGTAGGCGACCGTGTGCCCCACCAGATCGGCGGTGTAGGTGAGTTGGGTGCGCAGCTCCTCGCGCGAGAGCAGCCACACGGGCAGGATCGGGCGGCGCGTGCCCACCGGCAGCGGCAACGGCAGTGCGGTGGGGGCGGGCGGCAGGTCGACGTAGAGGGGCGGCTCGTCGTCGCCGTCGCCGTCGGCCAGCGAGGTGGTGGCGCGGCGCTCGGCGCGCGCCTTGCCGAGGTCGACCACATCCGCGCCGTCGGCGGCCATCTCGGCCGCCAGGCGCTCGAACAGGTCGTCCTCGGCGTCGTCACCGGGCACCGGGCCCGGGGTGTGGTGGTTCACTGGTGCTTCCTTCCTCACAGGTCATGCGGGGCAAGGGAGTCCCGGGGCGGCCGTCGTGCCGGCAAGCTGGGCAGCCGCCCCGGGGCATGGGTTGTGGTCAGCGGCCCGTGGGCCGCAGCTCGTACGGGTGGCACAGGACCGGGGCGATCAGCCACCCGATCCGGCCCACGGTCCAGCGGCCCTGCGTGAGCGGGCCCGGCGGCACCTCATCGACGATCCGGCCCGTGCGGCCGACCGCACGCGGGTCGTCCTCACAAGCCACGATCAGCACCTCTTCACCGGCGACGAACGTCACGGCGTGAACTCCTTCGTTCTCGGGTCAGGCCGCGAGCGCGGCCGAGTCGGAACAGGGCAGGCAGACGCCCAGGTGCGCGGGCAGCACGTACCCGGCATCCCGCCCGCAGGCCGGGCAGGTGCGGCGGGCGGCGTTCGCCTTGGCGAGCGCGGCGGCCCGTCCGGGTGTCATGGGGCGTACGGGCTTGGCGTGGGTGAGGCGGTAGAGGTAGGCGGTGCGCACACCCCGGCGGGTGCTCCACAGGATCTGCGCGGCGACGTCCTGTCCGCCGGGCCGCAGGCCCCGGGCGCGCAGTTGTCGGCGGGTGAGCAGGCCGGCCGGGGCCATCCGCCACGGGTAGGTGGGGGTGCCCCCGAACCGGCTGCCGTCGGGGTTTCAGAACCGCGGGCGGCCCACGGCTACTTGCCGTCGCTGTCGGCGGGCTCGGGCAGCTCGAAGAAGCCGTACAGGGCGATGGGGACGCCGCTGTGCGTGCCGGAGACCGTGAGCCAGGCCGTGGTGCCGTGGACGGCCTGCTTGCTATCGACGGCGGCGGGGTCCAGGCCGAGGGCGGCGCGCCACTGCTCGAACTGGTCGAGGCCGTCGTGCAGCGAGATGTTCACACCCCACGCCATGTAGTGCGGCTCGGGGGCGTCCAGCAGCTGGAGCCTGACGTCCGGGGTGGGCAGGGCGGCGTGGGCGGTCAGGATGGCCAGCAGCGTGCCGGCGGCGCGGATCTGTCCGCCGGCGGTTGCGGTGGCGGTGTCGATGATGGTGGTGGTCATGATGCCTCCTTGGTCGCGCCGCTCTCGGCGGCGTCCGAGGTGCTGGTGTCGGTGGTGTCGGCCGGGCCGTCCTGCTCGGCGACGGGGGCCGGGGCGGGGGTGGGGTCGGGCACGGCGTGCAGCGCGGGCCGCTCGGCCACCTCGGCACCGGCGACGCGTTCGGCCTTGAGCGCGTCGCGCAGGGTCCGGGCCTTGTCGGCGGACGTGCGCACGGCCGAGCGAATGCGGTCGGCGGTCAGCTGCTCGTCGGGCCAGTCGGTGGTGGCCGACCGCGCCTCGTTGAGCAGTTGCTCCGGCGTGCGAGTCGGTCGGGCGGCGCGGGCCGACTGCGGCACCGGCCGGGTGGGTCGAGCGGCCCGACCCGACCGCGCCGCCACCGGCTGCACGGCGGGGATGGTCGGTGCCGTCTCGGCGGGCGGTTCGGTCGGCTCCACCAGCAGCGTGACCGGCGCCGGGGCGGGCGGAAGGTCGGCCGACTCGTACAGCGGCCAGTCGACTTCGCCGACCTCGGGTTCGGGCAGGTCAGACCCCGACCGATTCACCCGACTATCAGCCGTTTCATTCGCCTCGGGTCGGTGGTGGAGCACCTTGGCGACCAGTTCCGACCCGTAGTAGATCGAGCCGACCGGCAGGCTGCTGGCGAGCAGGACCAGGGCCCAGTGGGCGGGCGCCCAGTCGGCCAACCGTCCGCCGTCGCTCTCGTGCAGAGTCGGCACCAGGCCGTGCACGTAGTTGAGCACCAGAGAAGCGGCCGTGTACCCGGCCAGGACCCGCAGTGCCAACCGGCGGTCCCGACCAGTCAGCACCAGCGCGGCCACCAGGGCCAGCGCCATCAGTCCGTCGACCACCAGCGGATAGACCGTGGCGGCGGTCGGGTCGGCCCCGATCGCCCCGGCCACGTCCTTGAGCGCGTTCCAGGAGACCCGGAACGCCAGCGCGACGACGGCCAGCAGCGCGGCCACCATCCAGAACTTCGCCCACCGGCTCACCCGGCACCCGCCGTCCTGCGGCGCATGCCGCCGGCCGTGCGCCGCTCCGACTCGTTCCCGGCGGTGTCCACCACCAGGACCGCGACGACCAGCACCCCCAGCGCCACCCGCACGGCCGCCCCGGGCTGCCAACCCAGCAGCCAGCCCAACCCCGCCGCAGCCAACGCCAGCCGCACCCGGGCGACCAGCACCAGCACCACATCCGAGCGCTTCACGCCGCAACCCCCGAACGCGGCCGGCGCCGGACGCCCACCGCGCGGTGCAGCGGCACCGGGGCCGTCCGCAGCAGCTCGGCGGCGACCTCCGCCGACTCCGGGTCCACCTCGTACAGCTCCGCCAGCACCTCCCGCGCCACGTCCGTGCGGGCCGCCCACTCCTGCGCGCTCTCACCGGCCACGCCGCCGAACAGCGCCCCGAACGGGTCGCTGTCGACGCCGAGCGCCAGCTCCGCGTACTCCAGGGCCGAAACAGCCCTCTGTCCTGCGACAATCAGCTTCACGGGTTCACCTCTTCACTCGTTGGTGGGTGGGCCCCAGGGTCGCCGCGCTCCGGCCAAGGACTGCGCGGCGGCCCGACTCATGCGGGCCCGGGGCAACTCGTCACGTCGCGAGAAGCCATGGGCCCCGACCCGCGCCCGCAGTCATGGATGCGGAGGCGGATCGGGGATCAAAGACGCTCGAAACAGGGCTTCGCCGAACCGTCGTTGCGCGACGGCCGGCCCCGAGCCCTCGATCGGGTGCGCCATGGTCACTGCTCTGGCGCCAGCAGGGCGACGCGCAGCGGGTGGCACCCCGCGAGCGGGGTGTTCTCCAGAGCCGGTGCGCCGAAAGTGGTCGCCGACGGCATCACCCGGCCGCCACGGGGGCGGGGTCGAGCCCCGCCTTCAAGTCACTCTGTTCAGTTCTCAAGGACCGCCGGTTCCGGTGATCCGTGGGCGTGCGACAACGTCGCCTTCCCCTGCAATCACCGGCCGCTGGGCATAAAGGACGGAGCCTCATTGCTCATAATGAGGTCTTGTCCTCAACTCCTCTTTAGGAGCTGTGGAAGACTATGACGGGTTCTCAGGTAGTCGTCAACTCCTCTTGAGGACTTATGCTGAGCGGGCCAACAATCAGGGACGGTGGAGCCACCATGGCGAAGGTGTACGAGCGGATCGCTGACGGACTGCGGCAGGACATCCGCGCAGGTCAGCTCAAGTCCGGCGAGCGGCTGCCCCCCGAAACGGCCCTGGCGCAGCGGTACGGCAAGAGCGTCCCCACCGTGCGGCAGGCTCTCGGCGTGTTGGAGGCTGAGGGGCTGATCGAGAAGGTGCACGGGCGTGGCAACTTCGTCCGCCGGCCGCGCAAGCGGGTCGAGCGCACCAACGAACGCCACCAGTGGGAGAAGGACCGGGCGCGCCAGCCGGAGGCGGCTCGCCGGGCGACCGGCGCCACCGAGCACGACACCGGCCTGACCATCGACGACCTGGAGTTCAGCGCGAAGTACCAAGAGGTGGCGGCCTCTGCAGACCTGGCAGAGGTCTTTGGCGTTCCGGAAGGGACGAAGATGCTTGAGCGGCTCTACCGGACGAGCTACCGGGAGGAGGGATTCCCGTTCAACTTGGTCCGCTCCTACCTCGTACATGACGTTGTGGCGGCCAATCCTGATCTCCTTGATGAGGAACAGGAGCCGTGGCCGGGCGGCACGCAGAACCAGCTCTACACCCTGGGTATCGAGCTGGGACAGATCACCGAGCGGGTCACAGCTCGTCCGCCAACGGCCGAGGAAGCCGAGGAACTGGGCATCAAGGCGGGCGTGTCGGTGCTCGTTCTCCGGAAGACTTCGATCGACACCAGCGGGCGTGTGGTCGAGTTCTCCGAGGTCACGTTGCCGGGCGACCGAACCGAGATGGTGTTCACGACTCCCCTGGACAGGTGGTGAGCATGACCAACGTCATCTCCGTCATCACGGCTGTGCACGGCCCTGCGGCCGAGTACCTGCCCGATGCGTACAAGTCGCTGCTGGACCAGCAGCTTCCAGCTGGCTGGGACTGGCAGTGGGTCATCCAGCAAGACGGGGAGACGGACGACGTCGCCCCCCACGTCCCGGACGACGCGCGAATCAGCTTCGGTCAGGGACGGCACGGCCGGGCGGGCATGGCGCGAACGATGGGCCTCTCCCGGGTCACGGGCCAGTTCGTGAAGGTGCTCGATGCCGACGACATGCTGCCGCCAGGGACTCTCGCCCGCGATGCCGCCGTGCTTTCCGCGCGGCCGGACGTGGCGTGGACGACATCGCGCGTGCTGGATCTTCTCCCGGATGGGAGCACCGTCGGGTTCGACCAGGACCCGCCGGCCGGGCCCATTGAGCGTGGTGAGGTGCTTGCCCACTGGAAGGCGCACGACTTCCGTGCCCAGGTGCACCCGGCGACGCTCTGCGTCCGACGGGACCTGCTGATTGCCCTCGGCGGGTGGATGGCGCTGCCGGCCTCCGAGGACACTGGCCTCCTCATGGCGCTCAACGCGGTGAGCCGCGGGTGGTTCTTGGCGGAGACGGGACTGCTCTACCGGAAGTGGCCGGGGCAGAGCACTCACCATGCAGCACACAGCCACGAGGTTGAGCGTGAGGCCCGCATGGCGGTCGTCCAAGCCCGGGCGGAGGCGCTTCTCGCTCTGGAGAACTGGCGGCTTGACGTGGCGTGATGCGCCCAAATGTGGTCGGCCCCGGCGGACTTCCGCCGGGGCCGATCGCGTCAGCTCAACTCTGATCCGCCGATGCTTCAGCGGCGCGGGAGCCTGGCAGCAGGAGTCCGCGAGCGGTGTGTTGGTCACCCTCAAAACGGCCTCCGACTCCGAGGTCGGCTCTTGCGGCCTCATGGAATCGGTTGATCGCCTTGAAGGCACTCGCGTGAAGTGCTCGCCACTCCTCCAGCGTGCCCTCCACAAGCCCGCGAGCCTGCCAGCCGATCGCGGCGGCGGCTTCCTGGACAGCATGAGCCGCCTCAATCACGTCGTCCCCGCCAAGCAGCATGACCCGCTCGAAGGTCATCGCTTGAGTGCCGCCAGCGTCCGCGAGATCCATCAGTAGCTCGTGTTCGGCGCGTGGCATCCGCCGGAGGTCTTCGCGCACCTCGTACAGCATGATCGCCGCATGGAGCGTGGTTCGAACCTGCCCCACGTACTCGGCGTAGGCATCGAGCTTCTTCTCGTCCCAGCGAACCCGTAAGCCATCCTTTCGCCGGCTCCGCTCCATAAGGGCGTTCGTGGCGTATGTCGTCAATGCGCCGAGGACCACCGCTGCGATGGTCACAAGCTGGGCAGTTGTATCCATGTCCCCCACGCCGATGAGATGAGCAGTCCTTATCTTGAGCTGCTGATCATAGACCGCGGAATGGCGCGGCGAGCGCCGTCATGGCATGCCTTCTGGTGCGCAAGACTACTCGGTGGAGTCGAACAGCGATGGCTGGTCAACCTGGGGGCGGCGTCTCTTTGTCTTTTTGGGTTCTAGTTCTTCGATTGGTCCGAGAATTCGCATTACAGTAGCATTGTAAAGCCAGCTGAGATTCCCCTCCTTCTCCAGCCGGCCGCTCACCTGCAGAGCCAAATCTTCCTCATGCGCGCGGATGGCCGCGTGGTAGTCCTCTTCGTCGGCGAGCCTGACTCGGACCTTTCTGGGGCTTCCTGTGGAGATTGACTCCACGCCGAAGACCCCTGGGCTACCCGCCTGCTTCTTTGCAAGGAGGTGGACTCGGCCGACTACTGTTGCATATTGCGGTCCGTCATCCTCTGCCAGATGCTGGGCGGCCTTGCTCAGGACTTCGGCATCGGACCCCTGCAGCTCGAATCGGAGAGACGCCGATCCCGCTACTGGCACAGCCGGGTCCCAGTCGACAGTTATGTCTGCCCCATCTGACATTGAAGTCATTTCAAGTAGGGCGCTCGTCATCTCATATGAAACACCATTTGGGACTCCGTCGAGGAATCCCGAGAAGCTTCCCTGGCTCTTGAAGTGGTCTACAGCTTCAATCGTCGCCTCCACCGCCCTGACCACTGCCTGGCTGACAGAGCGCGAGGAGGCTGCCCCAAGGCCCTCCAGTGCCGGTTCGACATGAGCCTTCAGTGGCACGTCAACAGACGGAGGAACGAATGCGGTGACGATGTAGCTGCCAGGCGCTGTTTGCCCCATTAGGACTTGATCTAGGTAGCGGTTGGCAAATCGGCCATGCCGGTTTACGAAATGACGCTCGGGGCCTAGGTAGAACTTCGCGCCAGCTAGCATGGCGCGGCGCGCGGAATCGATGAGCCGCTCACCGCTTCGCCAGTGAATAAGCCCGCTGGGTGCGGCTGACTCGCGTCGAAATCGGAACTCGTCGGAACTGCTTACCGCGAGCTTAGGAAAGACCACCCGGCTCCAGAAATCGTGATTCTGGGCGATTTGCTCAAGGGCGGCAGCCATTACTTCTAGGAAGTCGGGATCCTCTTGGTCTAGCGGTAGGAGAAGGCCGGCCGCGCGAGACCAGATCGGGTTATCGCCCGGTGGGGAAAGTCGAAGGTAGACCCCTCGGCGGCCCCCAGCGAGCTTCCAGCCCGAGTCTTCGAGGAGGACAGCGAGCTTTTCGGGGTCAACTCGCTCCGCCAGGGCGGCGGCAGAAGGCTCAGCCATGAAGCGGATCACCCCTATCAACTCGGTCCATAAGCTTAATCAGGGTCTGTGCGTCGAAAATATCGCTGGTTGAGATCCTGATGCTGGGCTTCTTCACCCCAGGATCAACCTGCATTCCTTCCAGGTGCTTCCAATAGCAAGCCCGCCTCGTCAGCAAGCCGCTATGTGTCGCTTCCGTCCACTCGGCTTGGGTGGTCGGTGCGGTCATAACGACCAGGATCGACTTGAAGTTACGGCGAGGCTTGGCCAGGTGATCGAAGTACTGGCGCTTGGTGAACTGGTAGCTGAAGGTGTCCTTCGTCGCGTCAGGCACCAACTGAGTAGTGCACTTGAGCTGAGCCAGGAGCATCACCTCCTCTTCCAGTGGGGTGGCAGGCGGCCTCACGAAGGTGACGTCCATGCCCCAGAGGTCGGCGCCCACGCGCTCGATGGTGCATCCAGCAGTAGCGGCCACGCTCGTCACATACCCGAGCTGGAGCAGCTCCATCATGTCTGTGACCGTCTTGGGGTCGATGGCCTGAATGTGGCTTTCGCGCGGCTTTCTGGTGCTTCCCGCCTTGCTCGCCGTCGCCATAGGCCCACCTCCCGGCGGAAGCCTAGATCACGGGGGGTGCGCGGTAGCTAGCTTTTCCGATATTCGCCATGGTCGAACACTAGTGCGGTCCACTGACAGTGGCCAGACCTGGAGTCTGGCTTCTGGAGTGGGGCTGGACCGTTGGCCAGCCGTGCGTGACGGGCACCTGGATGGAGTCAGGCTTGAGCGGCGGTCTGTGTAGCTGTTGCTTGCTGGAGTGCGAGATGGCGGTGGCTTCGACATCAGTGGCTGACATCAACGGTGACGGACGCGAGTGATCGGCGTGAGTCACTTGGGGACCGCCGAGCCCGCAGTCTGCCGGTGAGCCGCTCGTGTGAGCGTTTGCTGATCGAACTTACAAAGCAGATGTCGGCGGTTCGAAACCGTCCGCGCCCACCAGCAGGGAAGCCCCGCAGCGATCACGCTGCGGGGCTTTTGGCTGCAGCGATTGACGGCAACGGCTGATGTCGGCCGGGTGGCCCTCGCCGCCTCAGCGCGTGGTCTGCGCGGGGCGGATGGCGAGGGGCGGGCCGGGGTTCGAGGGGCGGGGGGGCGGGAGCTGTGTTTGTGTGGGGCCAAACCGTCCAGGAGAGGTGATCCCACCGTGACGATGCCCCCGTTCGGATCGAACGATCCGTTCTCCGATCTGTTGAGCCGGTTCTTCGGGATGAGCCCGGTGGCGGCCCCGCCCGCGGTGCAGCGGGTGCCGATCGGACGGCTGCTCAGCGAGTCCGCGCAGGAGCTGCTCGCGCTGGCCGCGCAGCGGGCGGCCGAGGACGGGAGCACTGACCTCGACACCGGGCACCTGGTCTGGGCCGCCACCCGGGTGGACCCCTCCCGGCGGATGCTGGAGCGGGCCGGCGTCGATCCGGACCGGCTCGCCGACGACCTGCGCAAGGCCCTGCCCGCCGCCGATCTGGCGGAGGGGCCGGGGCGCCGTTCGGCGCTGACCCCGTCCGCCAAACGCGCGCTGCTCGACGCGCATGCCCGTTCCCGGGCGGCCGGCGCCTCGTACATCGGGCCGGAGCACATCCTGGGCGCGCTGCTCGGTGCGGAGCGCTCCGGGGAGGGTGGGGTCGACAGGGCGGGCGGCGCCGGCGGGGCGGGCGCGGTGCTGCGCGACGCGGCGCCCTCGCAGGAGGCCCTGCGCACCGTGCTGGACGGGCGTGGCGCGGGCGGCGGGCGCGGCGCCGCCGCGGCGCGTCCGAGCGCGACGCCGACCCTGGACGCGTACGGCCGCGACCTCACCGAGGACGCCCGGGCGGGCCGGCTGGACCCGGTGGTCGGGCGGGCCGAGGAGATCGAGCAGACGGTGGAGATCCTCTCCCGCCGCACCAGGAACAACCCGGTGCTGATCGGTGAACCGGGTGTCGGCAAGACCGCGATCGTGGAGGGGCTGGCGCAGCGGATCGTCTCCGGTGACGTGCCGCGCAGCCTCAAGGGCAGGCGGGTGGTCACCCTCGACCTGACCGCGCTGGTGGCCGGCGCCAGGTACCGGGGCGAGTTCGAGGAACGGCTGAGGAGCGTGATCGACGAGGTCACGGCCGACGGGCGGGGCGTGGTGCTGTTCCTGGACGAGCTGCACACCGCGGTCGGCGCGGGCGCCGGCGGCGAGGGCGCGATGGACGCCGGCACCGTCCTCAAGCCGGCGCTGGCGCGGGGCGAGCTGAGCGTGGTCGGCGCGACCACCCTGGACGAGTACCGCCGCCACGTGGAGAAGGACGCCGCTCTGGAACGCCGTTTCCAGCCGGTCCTGGTGCCCGAGCCGGGTGTGGAGGAGACCGTCGGGATTCTGCACGGGCTGCGCGACGCGTACGAGGCGCACCACCAGGTCCGTTTCACCGACGAGGCGTTGGACGCCGCGGCCGCGCTCTCCGACCGCTACGTCGGTGACCGCTTCCTGCCGGACAAGGCGATCGACCTGCTCGACCAGGCCGGGGCGCGGGTGCGGCTGCGCAGCCCGGGTTCCTCCGCCGAGGTGGCTCCGGTGCGTGACCGGATCACCAAGCTGCGCCGGGAGCTGGAAGCGGCGGTGGCCGACGAGGAGTTCGTGCGCGCGGCCAACCTGAAGTCCGAACTGCGGCACACTGAGGCTGAGTTGGCGGCCGTCGGGGAGGAGCGCGAGGAGGTGGCCGCGGTCACAGCCGACGACATCGCCCAGGTGCTCTCGGGCCGCACCGGCATCCCGGTCGCCGAGCTGAACGCGACCGAGCGCGAGCGGCTGCTCCACCTGGAGGAGCACCTGCAGGAGAAGGTGATCGGCCAGGACCGGGCGGTCGCCGCGGTCGCCCGGGCGGTGCGCCGGGGCCGGGCCGGGATGGGCGACCCGGAGCGTCCGACCGGCTCGTTCCTCTTCCTCGGCCCGACCGGCGTCGGCAAGACCGAGCTCGCCAAGGCGTTGGCCGGCCGGCTGTTCGGCGGCCCGGACCGGATGATCCGCTTCGACATGGGCGAGTTCCAGGAGGGGCGCGCGGTCTCCCGGCTGGTCGGCTCCCCGTCCGGTCACGTCGGCCACGAGGAGGCCGGGCAGCTGACCGAGGCGGTCCGCCGGCGCCCGTACGCCGTGCTGCTCCTCGACGGGGTGGAGAAGGCCCACCCGGACGTCCTCGACCTGCTGCTCCAGGTGCTGGACGACGGCCGGCTGACGGACTCCCGGGGCCGGACCGTGGACTTCCGCCACACCGTGGTCATCATGACCAGCGACGTCGGCTCGCAGCGGATCCTCGACCACCGGGGCGACGTGGACGGGATCCGCGACGAGCTGATGGCGGACCTCGGCCGGAGGTTCAGGCCGGAGTTCCTCGACCGGATCGACGAGGTGGTCGTCTTCCACGCGCTCACCCGTACGGACCTGCTCCCGGTGGTGGACCTGCTGCTGGAGCGCGGCCGGCGACGGCTGAAGGCGCAGGGCGTCCGGCTGGAGGTGACCGACGGGGCCCGGGAGTGGCTGGTGGACCGCGGTCACCGGCCGGAGTCCGGGGCCCGGCCGCTGCGCCGCGTCATCCGGTCGGAGCTGGACGACCGGATCGCGAACCTGCTGCTGGACGGCACCGTCCGGGAGGGCGACACGCTGCTCGCCGAAGTGCGCGACGGCGAACCGGTGGTGACGGCGGTCCGCCCGGAGTCCCCGGCCGCGATCACGGCGGCGGACGCCACCTGACACCCGCCCCTGTCAGAGCCCCCGCCGGAACACCCGTAGACGCCCCGGCCGAGCCGAAAGGCCGGCCGGGGCGTCGGCCGTCAGGCCCCCGGGAACACCTCGCGCAGCAGCGGCTCGGGCAGCCCGCGGCGGCGCCACTCGCGCGGGTAGCCGAGCGACACCTCCTCGAAGCGGACGCCGTCGTACTCGGTGACCCGGGGGATGTGCAGGTGCCCGTAGATCATCGCGGCGGTGCGGAACCGCCGGTGCCAGTCGGCGGTGAGCTCGGTGCCGCACCACTGGGCGAACTCCGGGTACCAGAGCACCTCGGTGGGGTGACGGACCAGCGGGTAGTGGTTCACCAGCACCAGCGGCACCGCCGGGTCGCACTCCGCGAGCCGCCGCTCGGTGATCCGCACCCGCTCGCGGCACCAGGAGTCGCGGTCCGGGTACGGGTCGGGGTGGAGCATCCGCTCGTCGGCGCAGACGACCCCGCTCTCGTACGCGGCGGCCAGCGACTCCTCCTTGGTGGTGGTGCCGGGTGCGCGGAAGCTGTAGTCGTACAGCAGGAAGAGCGGGGCGACGGTGACCGGGCCGCCGGCGCCCTCCCAGACCGGGTACGGGTCCTCGGGGGTGATCACGCCGAGGGTGCGGCAGAGTTCGACCAGGTGCTCGTAGCGGGCGACGCCGCGCAGCTGGACCGGGTCGGTCGGGTGGGTCCAGAGCTCGTGGTTGCCGGGCGCCCAGACCACCTTGGCGAAGCGGTCGGCGAGCAGGCCGAGGGCCCATGTGATGGAGGTGGTCAGCTCGGCCACGTCACCGGCCACGATCAGCCAGTCGTCGGGGGAGGAGGGCCGTAGCCTCTCCACCAGCTCGCGGTTCTCCTGGTACGAGATGTGCAGGTCGCTGACGGCGAGCAGACGGCCCGTCCGCTCCGGCTCTCCGGTCGTCGTCATCGCGTGCCCGTTCCCGTCCCTGTCCTCGTCGCCGTCCCGGTCCGGTGCCGTCGCGGCCCGGTGTTCGCGCGTGTGTGCGGCCGAGGGGGCCGCTGCCGCCACAGTACGTGTGCGGGTGGGGCGTGCGGGGCAGGATGGCGGGATCGACGGCCTGTCCGGAACGAATTCCCGCGATCGGCCCGGATCCGTACGACTATTGACTTCTCGTCATGTACGCGCCAGCTTTGACGCACCCCCACGACGAGAGGTCTCTCATGAAGAAGCCGCTCATAGCCACGTTCGCCACGCTCCTGTCCGTCGGGGCGACCGCCCTGGCCGGAGCCGCCCCCGCCACCGCCGCACCGGCCCCCGAGGGCCCGGACCAGGCGTCGGCGGCGGCCGCGGTGAGCTTCGCCGGGACGGTCGCGCTCAGCAACTGCTCCGGCTCGCTGGTACGACTCCCGGCGTCCGCCCCCAACGACCCCGCGCTGGTGCTCTCCAACGGGCACTGCATCGAGACCGGGATGCCCGGTCCCGGGCAGGTGCTCGTCAACAAGCCGTCCAGCCGCACCTTCTCGCTGCTGAACGCCTCCGGCGGCAAGGTCGCCACGCTGCGCGCCTCGAAGCTGGTCTACGGCACCATGACCGACACCGACGTGTCGCTGTACCAGCTGAACACCACCTACGCGGCCGTCCAGTCGCAGTACGGGATCGCGCCGCTCACCATGTCGGCCACCCATCCGGCGCAGGGCACCGCGATCAAGGTGGTGTCCGGCTACTGGAAGAAGATCTACTCCTGTTCGGTGGACGGCTTCGTCTACCGGCTCAAGGAGGGCGACTGGACCTGGAAGGACTCGCTCCGCTACACGTCCAGCTGCAACACCATAGGCGGCACCTCCGGTTCGCCGGTGGTCGACGCCTCCAGCGGCCAGGTCGTCGCCGTCAACAACACGGGCAACGAGGACGGCCAGTCCTGCACCGTCAACAACCCGTGCGAGGTCGACCAGAGCGGCCGGGTGACGGTCCGCAAGGGCATCAACTACGCCCAGCAGACCTACCACATCCCGGCCTGCTTCGCCCCCGGCAACAAGCTCGACCTGACCCGGGCCGGCTGCACCCTGCCGCGCCCCTGACCGGTACCGATTCCTGACCGGTACCGATCCCTGATCCGTACCGGCCGATCCGTACCGATGCCCTCGGTGGGCCACCCGCGACCCGCGGGTGGCCCACTCGGCCGTCCACCGGCGGCCGGAGATCCCCGACACCGTTGACACGATGGAGAGTCGATGCCCACCAGGCTCAGGCGGCTGCTGACCACGACACTGCTGATACCGATGCTCGCCCTCGGCCTCGCGACGCCCGCGCTCGCGGCGCCCGCCCCCGACCGGCCGCAGGCGCCCGCGTCCGCCGCGGTGGGCGACGTCAAGGACCGCCTCGCGGCGATCCCCGGGATGGCGGTGACCGAGGAGAAGCCGACCACCACCGGCCACCGCTACTTCCTGCTGACCTACACCCAGCCGGTCGACCACTTCCGCCCCTGGCTGGGCACCTTCCAGCAGCGCCTGAGCGTGCTCCACCGCGGTGAGGACCGGCCGACCGTCTTCTACACCAACGGCTACACGCTCGGCACCAACCCCTCGCGCACCGAGCCGACCCGGCTGACCGACGGCAACCAGGTCTCCATCGAGTACCGCTACTTCACGCCCTCCCGGCCCGAGCCGGCCGACTGGTCCAAGGCCGGCATCCGCCAGGGCGCCGCCGACGCGCACCGGGTGATCACCGCGCTCAAGCGGATCTACCAGCAGGAGTGGATCTCCACCGGCGCCAGCAAGGGCGGCATGTCCTCGGTCTTCCACCGCCGCTTCTACCCGGACGACGTGACCGCCACCGTCGCCTACGTCGCGCCGAACGACGTGGACAACCGCGAGGACTCCGCGTACACCGAGTTCTTCGCCACCGTCGGCACCCCGGAGTGCCGGGCCGCGCTCAATGCCGTGCAGCGCGAACTCCTGGTCCGCCGCGACCGGTTGGCCGCCCGCTACGCCGCCGACAACACCGCCGCCGGCTCCACCTTCACCACCGTGGGCAGCGCCGACCGGGCCTACGAGGCCGGTGTGCTCGACGTGGTCTGGGCGTTCTGGCAGTACAGCACCGTGGCGGACTGCGCGGGCGTTCCGGTGGCGGCCACCGCGACCGACGACGCGCTGTACGCCTTCCTCGACGCCCAGGTCGGCGTCACCGGCAACAGCGACCAGTCGCTCGCCCAGTACACCGCGTACTACTACCAGGCGGCCACCGAGCTGGGCGCCGGCACCTTCGACGTCTCCCACCTGGACGGCGTGCTGCGCTACGACTACGCCGAGCTGTACGCGCCGCGCAACTTCGTGCCGAAGTCGATCCGCACCAGGTTCGACCCCTCCGCGATGCGGGACATCGACCGCTGGGTGAAGCGCTCGGCGGAGCGGATCCTCTTCGTCTACGGCCAGAACGACCCGTGGGGCGCCGAGCCGTTCGCCCTCGGGTGGGGCAGCGAGGACAGCTACGTCTACACCGCGCCGGGCGCCAACCACGGCGCCAAGATCGGCTCGCTGAAGGCCGACGAGGCCGCGGCGGCCACCGCCAAGCTGCTGGAGTGGGCGGGCCTCGGTGACAGCGCCCGCTCGCTGGCGCCGACGCACGTCATCCCGCCGTTCGGCGAGCTGGACGCCGAGGGGCTGAAGCTGGAGCGGCACCGGCTGTAACCGTCCGGGCCCGCGGGTACGGGGGCCGTCCGCCGGGTGTCGGCGGGCGGCCCCTCGCCGTGCCCTTGCCCCTCGCCGTGCCCTTGCCCCTCGCCGTGCCCTTGCCCCTCGCCGTGCCCTTGCCCCCTGCCGCGCCCCTCGCCCCCGTCCGAGCCCCGCGCCGTCCGCCGGTCGTCCGTACGCGCCCCCTCCCTGAAGCGGTGAATCTCTGCTTCAATGCTTGCCATGGCCTACCGCCGCACCCCCGCCGTGCAAGCCCGCCTGGACGCCCAGCGCGAGGCGGTCCTGCAGTCCGCCGTCGCCCTGCTCGCCGAACGCGGCTACGGCGGCTGCTCGATGGCCGCGGTGGCGGACCGCGCCGGGATCGCCACCGGCAGCCTCTACCGGCACTTCGCCAACAAGGCCGAGCTCTCGGTCGAACTGTTCCGCCGGGTGGTCACCCGCGAGATCGCGGCCGTGCACGAGGCCGTCGCCCGCCGGGACACCCCGCAGCAGCGGATCGCGGCGGTCGTCGAGACCTTCGCGGGCCGTGCGCTGCGGGCCCCCCGGCTCGCGTACGCGCTGCTCGTCGAACCCGCCGACGCGGTGGTCGACACCGAACGCCTGGTGTTCCGACGGGCGTTCCGCGATGTGATCGCCACCGAGATCGCCGCCGCCGTCGCGGCCGGCCGACTGCCCCGGCAGGACCCGGAGTTGACCGCCGCCGCAGTGGTCGGCGCGGTCGCCGAGGCGCTGGCCGGCCCGCTCTCGGCGGCCCCGGCAGCCATGTCGACAGCCGCACCCGCACCCGCCACATCGATAGCCGCACCCACGGAAGCACCCGCACCCGCACCGATTCCCGTACCCACGGCCGACGGCACCGCGCCGGCCCCCGGGGACGACCCCGACGGAGTGGTCCCCGCCCTGGTCTCCTTCACCCTGCGTGCCCTGGGAGGACGCGATGACAGCGACGCATGAGGTCACCAACCAGGTGCCCCCGCCGTACGGCCACGACACCGCCGCCGACCCGGCCCTGCTCGCCGCCCTGGAGCGGGCCGGCGCCGGCTGGGCCGAGCCGGAGCTGCGCGGGCTCGGCCGCCTGGCCGGCTCCGAACAGGCCGCCGAGTGGGGCCGGTTGGCCAACGAGAACCCGCCCGTGCTGCGCACCCACGACCGCTTCGGCCACCGGATCGACGAGGTCGAGTTCCACCCGTACTGGCACGAGCTGATGCGCACCGCGGTCGGCCACGGTCTGCACGCCGCGCCCTGGCGCGACACCCGGCCCGGCGCGCACACCGCCCGGGCCGCCAAGTTCTACGTCTGGGGCCAGGTCGAGGCCGGCCACACCTGCCCGGTCTCGATGACCTACGCCGCGGTGCCCGCCCTGCGCGCCACCCCGGAGCTGGCCCGCGAGCTGGAGCCGCTGCTGGCCTCCACCGAGTACGACTTCGGGCTGCGCGAGCCGCACACCAAGCGCGGGCTGATCGCCGGCATGTCGATGACCGAGAAGCAGGGCGGCTCCGACGTCCGCACCAACACCACCGCCGCCACCCCGAACGCCGACGGCACCTACCGGCTCACCGGCCACAAGTGGTTCACCTCGGCACCGATGTCGGACCTGTTCCTGACGCTCGCCCAGGCGCCCGGCGGGCTCAGCTGCTTCATGCTGCCGAGGGTGCTGCCCGACGGCAGCCGCAACCGCATCCACCTCCAGCGGCTCAAGGACAAGCTCGGCAACAAGTCCAACGCCTCCGCCGAGATCGAGTACGACGAGGCGGTCGGCTGGCTGGTCGGCGAGGAGGGCCGGGGCGTGCCGACCATCATCGAGATGGTCAACATGACCCGCCTGGACTGCACCGTCGGCGCCGCCTCCGGGATGCGCCTGGGTGCCACCCGGGCCGTTCAGCACGCCCTCCACCGGCGGGCGTTCGGCGCCGCCCTGGTCGACCAGCCGCTGATGCGCAACGTCCTCGCCGACCTGGTGGTCGAGTCCGAGGCCGCCACCACCGTGGCGATGCGCCTCGCCCAGGCCACCGACCTCGCCCTGGCCGGGGACGCGACGGAGACCCTGGTGCGCCGGCTGGGCCTGGCCGTCGCCAAGTACTGGGTCTGCAAGCGCGGCCCGGCGCACGCCGCCGAGGCGCTGGAGTGCCTGGGCGGCAACGGCTACGTCGAGGAGTCCGGGATGCCCCGGCTCTACCGCGAGGCGCCGCTGGTCTCGATCTGGGAGGGCTCCGGCAACGTCGCCGCCCTGGACACGCTGCGCGCCATGGCCCGGCGCCCGGAGAGCGTCGAGGCCTTCCTCGGCGAGCTGGACGCGGCCGCCGGCGCCGACCGCCGCCTCGACGCGGCCGTCGCCGACCTGCGCAAGCAACTCGGTGACCACGGCGAGCTGGAGTACCGCACCCGCCGGCTGGTCGAGTCGATGGCCCTCGCCTTCCAGGGCTCGCTGCTGGTCCGGTACGGGCACCCGGCGGTCGCCGACGCCTTCTGCGCCTCCCGGCTCGGCGGCGACCACGGCGCGGCCTTCGGCACCCTGCCCACCGGCGTGGACGTCGGGGCGATCATCGACCGGGCCCGGCCGGTGCCGGCGTGACCGGGCCCGCGGCGCCCGCGGTGGCGGGCGCCCCGGCGGGGGAGGCGGCCGCGGTCCGGGCGTTCTGGCAGGGCCTCGGACTGCCCGGCCTGGTCGACGTGCACACCCACTTCATGCCGCAGAACGTCCTCGACAAGGTGTGGGCGTACTTCGACGCGGCCGGCCCGCTGGTCGGCCGGCCCTGGCCGATCGTCTACCGCCAGGCCGAGGCCGAACGCGTCGAGCGGCTGCGGGAGTTCGGCGTCCGGGCGTTCACCGCGATGCTCTACCCGCACCGGCCGGGCATGGCCGCCTGGCTGAACGGCTGGGCCGCCGACTTCGCCGCCCGCACCCCCGACTGCCTGCACACGGCGACCTTCTTCGCCGAGGCCGGGGCCCGGGACGACGTCGAACGGGCCCTGACCGCGGGCGCCCGGGTGTTCAAGGCCCACGTCCAGGTCGGCGGGTACGATCCGGCGGACCCGCTGCTGGACGGGGTCTGGGGCCTGCTCGCCGACAGCGGCGTCCCGGTGGTCACCCACTGCGGCTCCGGCCCGGTGCCCGGCAAGCACACCGGCCCCGGCCCGGTCGCCGAGGTGCTGGCCCGCCACCCCCGGCTCACCCTGGTGGTCGCCCACCTGGGCCTGCCGGAGTACGGGGACTTCCTGGACCTCGCCGAGCGGTACCCGAACGTCCATCTGGACACCACCATGGCCTTCACCGACTTCACCGAACGGGACTCGCCGTTCCCGCCCGCCGAACTGCCCCGGCTGGGCGCCCTGGGGGAGCGGGTGCTGCTGGGCAGCGACTTCCCCAACCTCCCCTACCCGTACCTCCACCAGCTGGAGGCACTGGCCGGCCTCGGCCTGGGCGAGGACTGGCTGCGCGGGGTCTGCCACCACAACGCGGCCCGGCTGTTCGGCCTCGGCTGACCGCGGCCGCCGTGCCCGTTCGGCGACTGCGGGGGTCGATTACCTGAGGGGTAATCGACCCCCGCCCCGCCGCCCGGCAGAGTGGGGTTCACCGGGAGGGGCGGCTTCGAGCGGCCCCGGACCCGGACCACCCCACCACGCCCCGGAGGTTGATCCGCCATGTCCGTGAACGCCCTCGCCGCCACCGCCGCCCCCCGCACCGCCGCGCAGACCCTGCTGCGCCGCTGGCTCGCCCTCGACGCGGTCGTCACCGGCGGCAACGGCCTCGCCTACCTCGCGTTCTCCGGCCCGCTCGGCGACCTGCTCGGCGTCGACGCCGGCGCGCTGACCGAGATCGGCGCCTTCCTGCTGCTGTACGGCCTGGGGGTCGGCCTGCTGGCCGCACGCCGCCGGCCGCCGGTGCTCGGGGTCCGCGCGGTGATCGACGCCAACCTGGTCTGGCCGGTGCTGAGCATCGTCGCGATGGAGCTGTGGCTGGAGCCGACCACCGCCGGGCTGGTCTGGATCCCGATGCAGGCCGCCACCGTGCTGGGCTTCGCGGTGCTGCAGTTCCTGGCGCTGCGCAGGGCCCGCGAGGCCTGAGGGCCGACCGGGGGCCCTATGGCGCCGTCGCCTCCTGCAGGAACGCCATCGTCTCCGGGTCGGCCGGGAGGAACGTCTCCATGGCCAGCTCGGAGACGGTCACGTCCATGGGCGTGTTGAAGGTCGCGATGGTGGAGAGGAAGGACAGCACCCGCCCCTCGTGCGCGACCAGCATCGGCAGTGCGAACGGGAACAGCTCGAAGGCGTCCTCGCTGACCTCCGGCAGTGCCGGGTTCTCCGGCGCCGGGTAGACGCTGACCTCCTCGTACAGCGCGCGCAGCGGCTCGGAACGGACCAGCGCGATCTGGCGCTCCATCTGCTCCAGCAGGTGCCGGCGCCACTGGCGGAGGTTGACGATGCGCGGGGCCAGGCCCTGCGGGTGCAGGGTGATCCGCATCGCGTTGAGCGGCGGCTCCAGCAGGTGCGGGGCGACCCCGGCGAGCAGGATCGCGATGCTGCGGTTGGTGGCCAGTACCCGGTAGGTGCCGTCCACCACGATCGCCGGGTACGGGTCGTGCGCCAGCAGCAGCCGCTCGACGCCGGCCCGCAGGGCGTCCAGCGCGGGGTCCTCCAGCGGGGTCTCGGCGTAGTGCGGGGCGTACCCCGCGGCCAGCAGCAGGGTGTTGCGCTCGCGCACCGGGACGTCCAGGTGCTCGGCGAGCCGCATCACCATCTCCTGGCTGGGCCGGGAGCGCCCGGTCTCGATGAAGCTGATGTGCCGGGCGGAGGAGTCCGCCTGGAGCGCCAGTTGCAGCTGGCTCAGCCGCCGCCGCTCGCGCCATCCGCGCAGCAGTGCCCCCACGCCCGCACCCGTGGTCGTACCGGTGTCCGTCCCCGCGATCGTCATACCGCGACGGTACCGGCGATCATGCTCCGGTGGTGGACCCGGGACGGATGACCATGAGGACCGTGACCACCGCCCAGAGCAGGTTGAACAGCCCGGCGGTCATCGGCAGCGTCTTCAGCCCCCGGACGGCCTTGGCGTGGTCCGGCTGCTCCGCGTCCAGCTCCAGCGCGTCCACCGCGGCCTGCTGCGCGGGCAGGACGAACAGCAGCAGGGAGAGCGCCGCCAGGGCGGTCAGCACCATCGAGGCGATCAGCCAGGCGTCGCCCATGATGTCCATCACCTGAGCGACGCCTATGCCGAGGATCGGCACGGCGAGCCCGAGCATCGCGTAGACCTGGGTGATCCGGTGCAGCAGCCGCAGCATCCCGGCCTCCGAGGCGCGCTCCGCCCCGCCGGCCAGGGCCGCGGCGGCCCGGCGGGGGAACATGCTGACGGCCACCGCGACCGGGCCGATGAACAGCACCGCGGCGAGGACGTGCAGGCTCAGCAGGAACTTGGCCATGGTTCGGGGACACCCTGTTCTCCGTCGGGGCCGCCCGTGCGCGGACGACCGGGGCGTCCGGTTCCGGAACCCCGAGCGAAGCTAACACCGCTTACGGGGCCGCCCCGGGGCCGGGTGCCAGGTCCGCCACCCCGACCACCCGCGGCGCCGCGGTGCTCACGGCCGCCACGGCCGCGTACCGCTCCGGGCCGTCCGCCGGCGCCTCGGGCGGGGCGGGGACAACCGCAGTCCAGTCGAGCACGTACAGGTCCTGGTGGCGGCCGAGCAGCGGCGGGCCCGGTGGGACGTCGAGGGGCAGCGCGGAGAGGTCGGTCTCGGTGAGGTGGTCCAGGTCGGTGCGGCCGATCTTGATCAGGGCCTCCTTGCGCACCCACAGCCGCAGGAAGGCGGGCCCCGGCTCCGGGTGCGCCTCGATCAGCGCCCGCTCCGGTCCGGCCAGCACCCGCCGCATCACCTGGGGCGAGCCGCCGCGTCCGGCCAGCTCCACGTCCACCCCGACCGGGTGGAGCCCGGCGGCGGCCGCGACCACGCCGCGGGTGTGCGAGAGGCTCACGTGGACCTCCGGGTGGTCCGGCAGGTACGGCTTGCCGTGGTCGCCCTTCCCGCAGTCGGGGCAGTGCTGGGCGAGCTCCAGCCGGGCGGCCGGGACACCGAGCAGGTGGGCGGCGCAGAGCCGGACCAGGACGTGCCCGGCGATGAAGTCGACCCGCCCGCTCTCGTGGCGGAAGCGCGCGGCGCGCTCGCGTTCGACGGCGGTCAGCAGGTGCTCGCCGGCCCCGGGGTGCCGCAGGACGTCGTCGGCGGCCGCGACGGTGGCGAGGGGCCCGTCGGATCGGGCCTGGTCGGAAGTCATGCCCCCAACCTAATCGGCGCGGCGGGGCCCCATCCGCTCGCCCGGTCGGATGACTTTCCGATCGGAGCCCGGCTCCCGGGGCGGGCCGGCGGGCCGATCTGGGATTGGATGACCCGGATCGACCGACAAGTGATGGATTGTCCGTTACGGGTTGATTCGGGACTGCTCCACGCGTGGAGGGAAGTGGCGATGGGTCAGGGCGGCGGCATGCCGGAACAGAGGACGACCGCCGAGGGGCGGCGCGCCCGCCGGCGCGGCGCCGTACGGCTCGCGGTGGCCACCGCGGTGGCCGCGCTGCCGATGACGGCGGTCCTGGCCGCCGGCTCGGCCGCGCCGCCGGCCCCGCCGCTCGGCCCCTGCGGCGGCCCGGACTGCCCGGGCGCCTGGCCCCCGGTGCACAACGGCGACTTCTCCGGCCGGGACGCCACGATCAGCGTGTTCACCGGCGGCGACCTCACGGTCAAGGGCCGTGCCGCCGAGGCCGAGGGCAAGATCGTCGTGCTGGGCCGGGTGACCGTCGACAAGGACCTCTCGGCCGGCCCCGGCGGCGCGTACGCCATGGCCGTGGTCGGCGTCGGCTCACGGGTCGTCCCCCCGGACGGGACCGACTTCGTCACCGTCGGCGGCCCCGTGGACGTCAGGAGCGGCAACACCCTGTACGTCGGCGGCCGGGACTCGCGGGGCACCGCGTACGGCAACCTGCGGCACGGCGGGACGCTCACCGGCGCCGCCGACATCGCCCCCTCCGGCCTGGCGATCCGGGACGACGGGGCGGCCGCGCCGTTCCGGTCGGTGCTCACCCGGATCGAGGAGCTCTCCGCCTGCGTCGGCCGGGCCCCCGCCACCGGCACGGTCACGGTGACCGACCGCGACGCCACCTTCACCGGCGACGGGATCGGCATGCGGCAGGTCTTCGAGGTCACCGGGAACCTCGGCGAGGCCGGCCGGCAGATCGGCCTGAACTTCGACGGCATCCCCGCCGGGGCCACCGTCGTGGTCAACATGCTGGCGGACGACCCGGTCATCAGCACCTACACCGGGACGGGCCTGCCCGGGGACCCGACCACCGAGCTGCGCCCCCGGCTGCTGTGGAACTTCCCCACCGCGACCACCGCGCGGATCCTCGGCGGGGCGCAGTTCCAGGGCTCGGTGCTGGCCGGCAACGCGGCCGGCACCACCACCGTCGCGGTGCCCGGCCTCAACGGCCGCGTCCACCTGGCGGGCAGCCTGATCCACACCGGCGGCGGCGGGTACGAGATCCACAACTACCCGTTCGACGGTGAGCTGCCGGAGTGCGAGGCCGGCCCGAGCCCGTCGCCCACCTCGTCCGTCCCGCCCACCTCGCCCGTCCCACCCCCGGAGCCGACGGCCTCACCCGTGGACTCCGGGGCCGTCCGGCCGACGGCCGGTCCCACCCGCAGTCCCGGCGGCGGCCCGATCAGGCAGCGGCCCGTCGGCCGGCCGCCGGCCGCCGGCCACGTGGACGGTGGCGGGGAACCGTCGTCCGGCGGCTCCGTCGTCGCCGATCGGGAGAGCGTCGGGGTGGGGAAGAGTGTATTACGGTGGGTGTAGATATAGGTGGGGGCC
>NZ_JBSGFD010000066.1:0-42482 GCF_053603215.1 Kitasatospora sp. NPDC004240
TCGCCAATGCTCCGCAGTGGCTCCCTCCTCCGCCTTGCGATGCACGCACCCCAACGCCGCGGCCTATCCGACAAGATCCACAAGACACGCCCTAGCCCCCCAGGTCCGATCACGGCCCGGTTCCCCCCTCGCGGGGGAGCCGGGCCGTGTGCATTCCGGCCGGATCGGCGGCCCGCCCGGCCTGCCCGGACCTGTGCGGCCCCGCTCCGTACGGCCTCCCTCCGTGGGCGAACCGGTGGCGTGATCTCCACCCGGGCCCGTTGACCGTGAACATGTCGCACACGAGACTTTCACGCGGCCTCCACAACTGGCGCACCGTCACCACGGTTCACGGGCCAGCGGGTCGACCGGCTCACCGTCTACGGAAGGACCTCCTCGATGCGTCGTACCGCCGCCGTGTTCGCCACCGCCCTGCTGGCCGGGGCCGCCGCGCTCACCGCGCCATCGGCGAGCGCCGCTCCGGCCGCGCAGTCCGCCACGACCCGCCCGGGCCCGGGCGGCATCGGGAGCTGCACCGAGTCCGGCAACTCCGCGACCTGCACCGGCCTCGACCCGATGCAGACCTGGAGCGTCGGGGGCACCTGCGCGACCTGGGACTTCACCACCAACATGTACGTCTTCTCGCAGGCGTGGAGCGGCACGATGACCGGCGACGGCACCGCCACCGCGACCTGCTGGGGCATGGGCATGTGGTGGGGCGGCGGCGTCTCGTTCGGCCCCGCCGTCCCGGCCGGCCCGGTCGGGCAGATCAGCGGCTACGCGGGCAAGTGCGTCGACGTGCGGGGCGGCGTCGTCAACAACGGCACGCCCGTCCAGATCTGGGACTGCCTCGGCAACGTCAACCAGCGGTGGAAGATCGGCGCCGACGGCACCATCCGCGCCCTCGGCAGGTGCCTGGACGTCCAGGGCGGCAGGACCGGCAACGCCACCCGGGTGCAGATCTACGACTGCAACGGGACCGGCGCGCAGCAGTGGCAGGTCCGGGCCGACGGCTCGATCCTCAACCCGCGGTCCGGCCGCTGCCTGGACAACCTGGGCTTCTCCACCACCAACGGCAACCAACTGGGCATCTGGGACTGCAACGGTGCCGCGAACCAGGTCTGGCACGTGCCCGCCTGATGCGCGCGGCAGCCCGGTCCACCGACTCACCCTCACCCCTAAGGACTTCTTCGATGCGTCGTACCGCCACCCTGTTCGCCACCGCCCTCCTCGCAGGAGCCGCCGCGTTCATCGCGCCGGCCGCCAGTGCCGCGCCGGCGGCTCCGGCCGCGCAGTCCGCCACGACCGTCCCCGGCCCGGGCGGCGTCGGGAGCTGCACCCAGTCCGGCGCATCCGCCACCTGCACCGGCCTCGACCCGATGCAGACCTGGACCCTCGGGGGTAGCTGCGCGACCTGGGACTTCAACACCAACTCGTACGTCTTCTCGCCGCTGTGGAGCAGCTGGGTCACCGGCAACACCACCACCTCCGCAGGCTGCATCGGCATGGGCACGCCATGGTGGGTCGGCGTCTCGTTCGGCCCCGCCGTCCCGGCCGGCCCGGTCGGGCAGGTCACCGGCCTGGCGGGCAAGTGCCTGGACGTGCGCGGCGCCAGCATGGCCAACAAGACGCCCACCCAGGTCTGGGACTGCCTCGGCAACGTCAACCAGCGGTGGAAGATCGGCACCGACGGCACCATCCGCGCCGTCGGCGTCTGCCTGGACATCTGGGACGGCCGTACCGGCAACGGCACCCAGGTGCACACCGGCCCCTGCAACGGCAACATCGCCCAGCAGTGGTGGGTTCGCGGAGACGGCGCGATCGTCAACACGAAGTCCGGCCGCTGCCTGGACATCCGGGGCTACGACACCACCAACGGCAACGTCGTCCAGCTCTGGGACTGCAACGGCACCTCGAACCAGCTCTGGCACCTGCCCGTCTGATGCCGCGTCGCGGCCGCCCGGCCCGGGGGGAAGACCCCGGGCCGGGCGGCCGCCGTTTCGTCGTGCCCGCGAAGGCGCCCCGGCGGGGCCCGTTCAGGCGGGGCCGTTCAGGCGGTGAGGGCGGAGGCGGCCGCCGCCGTCGCCCGGGCCCGGTCGTAGCGCTCCAGGAGGAGGGCGGCGACCTCGGGGGCCGGGCCGAGGACGTCGGCGAGCAGGTCGGCGCAGCCGGTCGAGGCCTCGGCGATGCGGTCGGGGAGCTGGCCGGGGGCGAGCAGATAGGGGGCGACGGCGACCCGTTCCGCGCCGCGCGCGCGCAGGGCGGCCACGGCCTCGGGGACGCGCGGGCCGGCGGCGGAGGCGTAGGCCACCTCGACGGCGGCCCAGCCGCGGGTGAGCCGCCACTCGGCGGCGACGGCGCGGGTGGCGGCGTCGGCGGCCGGGTCGGAGGAGCCGGCCGCGGCCAGGACGACGCCGGTGCGGGCCCGGACGCCGGGGTCGGCGAGGTCCGGCGCGGCCTCGGCGAGGCGGCGGTCCAGCGCGGCGAGCAGGAGCGGTGACGGGCCGAGGACGTCCGCGACGGGGAGGTCGGCGCCGGCGGAGCGGAGCGCGGCGGGGATGTCGTGCTTGGCGTGGAAGGCCCGGTTGAGCAGCAGCGGGACGGCGACGGCCGGGGACAGCCGGCCGACCACCTGCGGGATCCGCGGCGCACAGTGGTCCAGGTAGGCGGTGGCCACCTCCGGCCCGGGGCGCAGTGCCCGGACCTGTTCGACCAGGGCGGCCACCGTCGCGGCGTGCCGGGGGTCGCGGCTGCCGTGGGCGATCAGCAGCAGGGCGGGGCCGCCCGCCGCCACCGGGGTGGCGGGGGCGGCGGACAGCCGGCGGGTTCGCACGGGACGGGTGCCTTACTTCGCGGCGGCCAGCAGGCCGCGGTTGCGCAGTACCCGGCGCTCGATCGGGGTGAACACCAGCAGTTCGATGGCGATCCCGACGAGCAGGATGAGGATGATGCCGAGCAGCACGCCCGCCATGTCCGAGAACTCGCGCTGGTTCTCCAGGTACCGGCCGAGGCCGAGGCCCAGGTCGGGGGAGGAGGCGACGAGTTCGGCGGCCATCAGCGAGCGCCAGGAGAACGCCCAGCCCTGCTTGAGGCCGGCCAGGTAGCCGGGCAGTGCGGCGGGCAGCAGGATGTGGCGGGCACCGGCCAGGCCGGAGGCGCCGATGGTGCGGCCGGCCCGCAGGAACAGCGGCGGCACCTGGTCGATGCCGGCCACCAGGCCGTTGGCGATCGAGGGGACGGCGCCGAGCAGGATGACCGCGTACATCATCGAGTCGTTGATGCCGAGCCAGATGACGGCGGCCGGCACCCAGGCGACCGAGGGCAGCGACTGCAGGCCGGAGAGCACCGGGCCGAGGGCGGCCCGGACCGGCTTGACCCGGGCGACCAGCAGGCCGATCGGGGTGCCGATGACGACGGCGACGACGAAGCCGGAGATGCCCCGCCAGACGCTGGTCCAGATGATCGAGAACAGCGTGCCCGCCGTCCACAGGTCACCGAGGGCGGCGCCGACGTCGGCCGGGCTGGGCAGCTTGTACGCGGTGGTCACGTGCAGGCTGTACGCGCCCTGCCAGACCGCGAGCACCAGCGCCACGCCGAGCAGCGGGGGCAGGGCCTTCTGCCGCAGCGTCTCGCCGACGGACCGCTTGGTGGTGACGACGGCGTCGAGCGCGTCCAGCCCGGCCTCGACGCCGGCGGTGTCGGACTCCGGGCGCTTGTCCAGGGTGGGGGTGGTCTCAGTGCTTGCCATGGCGGCGGATCTCCCCACGCAGTTCTTCGGTGATCTCGATGGACAGGTCGGCCACGCCGGCGGACTCGATGCGGCGCGGCTGCGGCAGGTCGATCCGCCACTCACGGGCGACCCGGCCGGGGCGGGAGGAGAGCAGGACGACGCGCTCGGCCAGACGGACGGCCTCGCGCACGTTGTGGGTGACGAACAGGACGGTGAGCCGGCGCTCGGCCCAGATCCGGGTGATCTCGTCGTGCAGGACGTCCCGGGTGATCGCGTCGAGGGCGGCGAACGGCTCGTCCATCAGCAGCACCTGGCTGCCCTGGGCGAGGGCGCGGGCCATCGCGACGCGCTGGCGCATGCCGCCGGACAGCTCGTGCACGCGCTTGCCGTACGAGCCGCCGAGGCGGACGAGTTCGAGCAGCCGCTCGGCCTCGGCCCGGCGCTCGGGGCGGGGGACGCCGTTGAGCCGCAGGGCGAGTTCGATGTTCTTGCCGGCCGTGAGCCAGGGGAACAGCGCGTGCTCCTGGAACATCAGCGCGGGACGGCCGCCGGGCACCTCGATGGTGCCCGCGGAGGGCTTGTCGAGTCCGGCGACCAGGTTGAGCAGGGTGGACTTGCCGCAGCCCGAGGCTCCGAGCAGCGTGACGAACTCGCCGGGGGCGACGTCGAGGGTGATGTCGTCCAGGACGTGGGTCGCCGCTCCGGGGCGGCCGAAGGACTTGTGCACGTTCGAGATCCGGACGGCGGGCGCGCCGTCGCGGGCCTCGGTGCCGGGGACGTCTTCCGAGGTGGTCAGTGCCGTGGTCATCCGGGCACCTCCTGCGTGAGTGGTCATGGCCCCTCTCCCCCGGCCTGAGCGGCCGGGGGGACCCCCAGCCCGCCGGCGGGCTGGGAGGGGAAGGGATGGCGAAGTGGGAGCCGGGGTCCGGCCCCGCCCGGCCCGTGACTGGGCATCGACCGGGCGGGCGGGGTTCCGGACCGCGGAGCTTGAGCGCGGCGGCGCGTTCACCGGAGGGTGGGTCGCGCCTACTTGGTGCCGAGTCCGGCGTCCGCCACGGGGCCCTGGCCCTTGGCCTGGAGCACCTTGTTGAGCAGCGTCAGGTCGTAGATGCCGTTCAGGTTGGGCTTCTTGAGCAGGCCGGCGGTCACCGCGTTGTCGGCCTCCTTCTGCAGGGTCCCGGCCAGCGGGTCGTCCAGGAAGTCGATGTCCGCCCAGGCCGGGTCGAGGACGGCCGCCTCCAGCGCGTTGCCGGCCTCCTTCTTGATGGCCTCGTTGGCGATCGCCTTGGCCTTGTCGGGGTCGGCCTTGATGAAGGCGTTGGTGTTCACCGAGCCGCGCAGGACGGCCTCGACCACGTCCGGGTGCTCCTTGAGGAACTTCTGCGAGACGATGATGTTGGTGATCACGAACTTCTTGTCCGGCCAGAGGTCCTTCTCGTTGAGCAGGACCTTCGCGCCGAGGGTGACCAGCTTGGACGCGGTGGGCTCGGGCACCCAGGCGCCGTCGATGGAGCCCTGCTTGTAGGCGTCCGGGGTGACCTTGTTGTCCGAGCGGACCACCGAGACGTCGCCGGCGCCGGACTGCGCGTCCACCTTGTAGCCCTTGCCGGCCAGGTAGTTGAGCAGCGCCACGTCCTGGGTGTTGCCGAGCTGCGGGGTGGCGATCTTCTTGCCCTTGAGGTCGTCCAGGGAGGAGATCTTGTCCGGGTTGACGACCAGCTTGACGCCGCCGGAGGCCGAACCGCCGACGATCTTCAGGGACTTGCCCTCGGACTTGGTGTAGCCGTTGATCGCCGGGGAGGGGCCGATCCAGCCGATGTCGATGGAGCCGGCGTTGAGCGCCTCGATCTCGGCCGGGCCCGCGTTGAAGACCTGGGTCTTGATCTTGGTGCCGCCCAGCTCCTTCTGGATCAGGCCCTCCTGCAGGCCGACCAGCGCGGTGCCGTGGGTCAGGTTGGCGAAGTAGCCGATCTTGACCGTGTCGGCGGAGAGCTTGGCGCCCGAGGAATTCGCGGCCGGAGCCGCGTTGTCGGACTTGCTGTCCTCGCTCTTGGAGCCGTAGCCGCAGGCCGTGAGCAGGGCCACCGCGGTGAGCCCGGCTATCGCGGCCGCGGCCGGCCGTCTGATCCGGCCGGCCGCCGGGCGTGCGGGCCTATCGGAGGCGTGGGCGTGCGGAAGTTCCTGGTTCGGTGCCATGGGGTGCGTCCTGTTCTGGACGGGACCGCCGGGGCGGTCTCGGACGGAGGTCGGAAGGCTGTGCTTGCGGCATCCCGCGATGCCGGGCAAGCCGGGCGGACGTCGGCTGTGGGATGACGGCCGCCCGGTGACAGGGGATCAGTGCCCCTGTCGGCCCACACATCGGGTCAGCCCGCCCTGGCCGCTGCCGAGGACGCCGCTGCCGATGCGGCCGCCTTCCTTGTCCATGCCCGAGAACGCCTCGCTGGGCATCAGACCCAGTCCTCCTCGTCGGGTGCGTCCGGCGCGCCGGCGGCGCGCACGGTCTCGAAGGCCTCGCCCGCCATGCCGGCGGTGAGGGTGGTGCCGTCGGCCGGGTCGATCAGCAGGAACGATCCGGTCCGGCGGTTGTCGGTGTAGTCGTCGAGCGCCAGCGGCTCCGCGGTGCGCAGCACCACGTGGCCGATGTCGTTGACCCCCAGCCCCTCGGCGCCGGGGCGCTGTTCGAGGCTGTCGATGTCGATCCGGTACGAGATCTCCTTGACCAGCGCGCGCACCGTGCGGGTGGTGTGCTTGAGCAGCACCTTGGCGCCGGGGAGCAGCGGACGCTCGTTGAGGTGGCAGACCGTGGCCGCGATGTCCTTGACGGGCTCGGGGGCCGGGCCGGCCGCGATCAGGTCGCCGCGGGAGACGTCGATGTCGTCGGCGAGGCGCACGGTGACCGACTGGGGGGCCCAGGCGATGTCGGTGGCCCTGCCGAGGGCGTCGATGCCGGCGATGGTGGTGGTGTGGCCGGAGGGCAGGACGGTGACGGGGTCGCCGACGCGCAGGACGCCGGAGGCCAGCTGGCCGGCGTAGCCGCGGTAGTCGGGGTGCTCGTCGGTTTGCGGGCGGATCACGTACTGGACGGGGAAGCGGGCCGGCTCGGCGCTGGGGTCGCTGCCGACCGGGACGCTCTCCAGGTGCTCCAGCAGGGTGGGGCCGCCGTACCAGTCCATGTGGGCGGAGGGCTCGACGACGTTGTCGCCGGCCAGCGCGGAGATCGGGACGGCGACGACGTCCTCGACGCCGAGGGAGGCCGCGTAGGCGGTGAACTCGGCGGCGATGGCGGCGAAGACGGGCTCGGCGTAGTCGACGAGGTCCATCTTGTTGACGGCAAGGACGACGTGCGGCACCCGCAGCAGGGCGGCGACGGCGGCGTGCCGGCGGGTCTGCTCGACGACGCCGTTGCGGGCGTCGACGAGGACCACGGCGAGCTCGGCGGTGGAGGCGCCGGTGACCATGTTCCGGGTGTACTGCACGTGGCCCGGGGTGTCGGCGAGGATGAACCGGCGCCGGGCGGTGGCGAAGTAGCGGTAGGCCACGTCGATGGTGATGCCCTGCTCGCGCTCGGCGCGCAGGCCGTCGGTGAGCAGCGCCAGGTCGGGGGCGTCCTGGCCGCGGTTGCGGGAGGCGTGCTCGACGGCCTCCAGCTGGTCGGCGAGGACCGACTTGGAGTCGTGCAGCAGCCGGCCGACCAGGGTGGACTTGCCGTCGTCGACGGACCCGGCGGTGGCGAAGCGCAGCAGCGAGGTCGCGCTGGTCTCGATGGTCGTGCTCATTTAGAAGTACCCCTCGCGCTTGCGGTCTTCCATCGCGGCCTCGGACAGCTTGTCGTCGGCCCGCGTCGCGCCGCGCTCGGTGAGGCGGCTGGCGGCGATCTCGGCGATGACGGCCTGGATGTCGGCGGCGTCCGAGTCGACGGCCCCGGTGCAGGACATGTCACCGACCGTGCGGTAGCGGATGAGGCGGCGCTCGACCGTCTCGTGCTCCTTGGGGCCGCCCCACTCACCGGCGGTCAGCCACATGCCGCTGCGGGCGAAGACGTCGCGCTCGTGGGCGTAGTAGATCTCGGGGAGCTCGATGCCCTCGCGCTCGATGTACTGCCAGACGTCCAGCTCGGTCCAGTTGGAGAGCGGGAAGACGCGCACGTGCTCGCCGACGGCGTGCCGGCCGTTGTACAACGACCAGAGCTCGGGGCGCTGGCGGCGCGGGTCCCAGGCACCGAACTCGTCGCGCAGGGAGAAGACGCGCTCCTTGGCGCGGGCCTTCTCCTCGTCGCGGCGGCCGCCGCCGAAGACCGCGTCGAAGCGGCCCTTCTCGATGGCGTCCAGCAGCGGGACGGTCTGCAGCGGGTTGCGGGTGCCGTCGGGGCGCTCGCGCAGCCGGCCGTCGTCGATGAAGTCCTGGACGTGGGCGACGTGCAGGCGCAGGTTGTGCTCGGCGACCACGCGGTCCCGGTAGGCGATGACCTCGGGGAAGTTGTGGCCGGTGTCCACGTGCAGCAGCGAGAAGGGCACGGCGGCCGGCCAGAAGGCCTTGAGCGCCAGGTGCAGCATGACGATGGAGTCCTTGCCGCCCGAGAAGAGGATCACCGGGCGCTCGAACTCCCCCGCGACCTCGCGGAAGATGTGCACCGACTCGGCCTCCAGCGCGTCCAGGTGGGACAGCGCGAAGGGGGTGTCGTCGGCGTGCACCAGGTGCTGGGTCGCGGTCGTCATGCGAGGCCCCTCTCGGTCAGGAAGGCGTGCAGCTCGGCGGCGCTCTCGGCCACCTCGCGGCCCTGGGTCTGCAGACGCAGCTCGGGGTCCACGGGGGCCTCGTACGGGTCGTCCACGCCGGTGAGTCCGGAGATCTCCCCGGCGGCCTGCTTGGCGTACAGGCCCTTCACGTCGCGCTCGGCGCACAGCTCCACCGGGGTGGCGACGTGGATCTCGAGGAACGGGGTGCCGTTGGCGGCGTGCCGCTCGCGCACGGAGGTGCGGGAGTCCGCGTACGGGGCGATGACCGGGGCCAGCACCTTGACGCCGTTGGCGGCGAGCTTCTCGGCGACGAAGCCGATCCGGGTGACGTTGGTGTGCCGGTCCTCGCGGGTGAAGCCGAGGCCCTTGGAGAGGAACTCGCGGATCTCGTCGCCGTCGAGGACCTCGACCCGGTGGCCCTCGGCACGCAGCCGCTCGGCCAGCGCGAAGGCCAGCGTGGTCTTGCCCGCGCTCGGCAGACCGGTCAGCCACACCGTGGCGCCGCGCTCGCAGGGGGCGGCCGCGGGGGCCGCCTCTGCGGCTCCGTCGGCGGCCGGGGTGGTGGCTGTGCTCACGGTCGTTTCTCCAGTTGGTCGTTGACGGTGGGTCGGGTCGGGGTCAGAGATGGATGCCGCACTCGGTCTTGCCGGAGCCGGACCAGCGGCCGGCGCGGGCGTCCTCGCCCTCGGCGGGCTTGCGGGTGCAGGACAGCGGCGAGCAGCCGATCGAGGTGTAGCCCTCCCACAGCAGCGGGTTGAGCAGCACGCCGTGGGCGTTGACGTAGGCGTCGACGTCCTCCTGCGTCCACCGGGCGATCGGGGCGAGCTTCACCTTGCGGCGCTTTGCGTCCCAGGACACCACCGGGGTGTTCGCGCGGGTCGGCGACTCGTCGCGGCGCAGGCCGGTGGCCCAGGCGTCGTAGCCCGCCAGGCCGCGGTTGAGTGGCTCGACCTTGCGCAGGGCGCAGCACAGGTCCGGGTCGCGGTCGTGCAGGTTCGGCCCGTACCGGGCGTCCTGCTCGGCCACGGTCTGCAGCGGCGTCAGGGTGATGACGTTGACCGGCAGGACGGCCGCCACCGCGTCGCGGGTGCCGATGGTCTCGGCGAAGTGGTAGCCGGTGTCCAGGAACACCACGTCCACGCCGGGCATGACGGTCGAGGCGAGGTGGGCGACGACCGCGTCCTCCATGGAGGAGGTGACGCAGAACCGCTTGCCGAAGGTGTCGGCGGCCCACTTCAGGATCTCCTGGGCGCCGGCCTCCTCCAGCTCACGGCCGGCCTCGGCGGCGAGCCGCTCGTGGTCGACGTCAGTCGCGCTGGTCATGTGCGGTACCCCCGTGGGTCGGTGACAGCAGGCCGAGGAACTTCAACTGGAAAGCCCGGCGGCAGCCGTGGCATTCCCAGGCGCCGTGTCCGGTCTCGGACGGACGCAGGTCCTCGTCCCCGCAGTAGGGGCAGTGGAAGGGCGCGGCTCGCTCGCTCATCGCCCACCTCGCTCCGCTCGGCGCCCGCTTCGCGAGCACACGCACAGCTTGTTGGTTCTCCCCCGGCCTTCGGCCAGGGGTACCCCCATGCTCCGCTCGCTCACGACAGCTGCTCCTCGCTGGCCCGGGCCGTCCACTGGGCGAAGCGCTCGCCCTCGGCGCGGTCCTCGCGGAAGCGGGTCAGGACGCGCTCGACGTAGTCGGGCAGGCCCTCCTTGGTGACCTTGAGCCCGCGGACCTTGCGGCCGAAGCCGGCCTCCAGGCCCAGCGCGCCGCCCAGGTGCACCTGGTAGCCCTCGACCTGGGCGCCGTTCTCGTCGCTCACCAGCTGGCCCTTGAGGCCGATGTCGGCGACCTGGATGCGGGCGCAGGCGTTGGGGCAGCCGTTGATGTTGATGGTCAGCGGCTCGTCGAAGTCCGGCAGGCGCTTCTCCAGCTCGTCGATGAGCGTGCGGCCGCGCTCCTTGGTCTCGACGATGGCGAGCTTGCAGTACTCGATGCCGGTGCAGGCCATGGTGCCGCGGCGGAACGGCGACGGGGTGACCCGCAGGTCCAGCGCCTCCAGGCCGGCCACCAGCGACTCGACCCGGTCCTCGGCGATGTCGAGGACGAGCATCTTCTGCTCGGCGGTGGTGCGCAGCCGGTCGCTGCCGTGGGCGGCGGCGAGGTCGGCGACCTGGCCCAGCAGCTTGCCGTCGACCCGGCCGACGCGCGGCGCGAAGCCGACGTAGTAGCGGCCGTCCTTCTGCCGGTGCACGCCGACGTGGTCGCGCCAGCGGCCGGCGGGCTGGGCGGGGGCGGGGCCGTCCACCAGCTTGTACTTGAGGTACTCGTCCTCCAGCACCTGACGGAACTTCTCCACGCCCCAGTCGGCGACCAGGAACTTCAGCCGGGCGCGGTTGCGCAGGCGGCGGTAGCCGTAGTCGCGGAAGATGCCGATGACGCCGCCGTAGACGTCCGCGACCTCGTCCAGCGGGACCCAGGCGCCCAGGCGGACACCGAGCTTGGGGTTGGTGGAGAGGCCGCCGCCGACCCAGAGGTCGAAGCCGGGGCCGTGCTCGGGGTGGACCACGCCGACGAAGGCGACGTCGTTGATCTCGTGCGCGACGTCCAGCAGCGGGGAGCCGGAGACGGCGGACTTGAACTTGCGCGGCAGGTTGGAGAAGTCCTTGTTGCCGATGAAGCGGCGCTGGATCTCCTCGATGGCGGAGGTGCCGTCGATGATCTCGTCCTCGGCGATGCCGGCCACCGGGGAGCCGAGGATGACGCGCGGGGTGTCGCCGCAGGCCTCGGTGGTGGACAGGCCGACGGCCTCCAGCTTCTGCCAGATCGCCGGGACGTCCTCGATCCGGATCCAGTGGTACTGGACGTTCTGCCGGTCGGTCAGGTCGGCGGTGTTGCGCGCGTACTGCTCGGAGACCTCGGCGATCGCCTTGAGCTGGGCGACCGTCAGCCGGCCGCCGTCGATGCGCACGCGGAGCATGAAGTACTCGGCGTCCAGCTCGTGCGGCTCCAGGATCGCGGTCTTGCCGCCGTCGATGCCCTCCTTGCGCTGGGTGTACAGCCCCCACCAGCGCATCCGGCCGCGCAGGTCCGCCGGGTCGATGGAGTCGAAGCCCCGGTGCGCGTAGATCGTCTCAATACGTGTCCGCACATTGAGACCGTCGTCGTCCTTCTTGAACTGCTCGTTGGCGTTCAGAGGGGTGAAGTGGCCCATGCCCCACTGGCCCTCGCCGCGGTGACGGGTCACCTTGCGAGCGGCGGCGGGGCGCCGCGCGGGGGCGCGGTCGGCCGTGGGCTCGGCGGTCTCGGGGGAGGTGGCCATGGTGAAGTCCTTCGGGGCAGGTGGCTCTGGCGCCGGGTGGTCGCGGGGCGGTGCTCGGCGGTGCGGTGCTGCTGTGACCTGCTGGTTTCTCAGGGCCGGGAGAAGCAGTGACCGTGGCCGGTGGGCGCCTGCGCGTCCGCGTCGGCGGGGACGGCGAGGTGGTGGCGCCGGGGTGCGGTGGAGGCAGCGGGGTGGGGCTCAGGTCACCGGACAGATGGCGCTGGACACGCGAAGGAGATCGACGTGGAGTCGACCTACTAGGGTGGTTCCGGCGCTTGGCATGGCAAGAGATTCGCACGGGGAGCGACGTGCGGTCCACTAACGTCCGCATGATGGACGTTGAGGACTCGCATTTCGAGACGCTCTGACGTTCCGGCCGCTCGCCGGATCCCCGGCCCGGCGGCCCGTCCACGAGCCGCCCGCGAGCCGTCCACGAACCGCCCGCGCGGGCGTCGACGGTACTCCGAACTCCCGGCCCCGGGGCGGCCCCTCCCACGTCCCGGTGCGGCCCCTCCCGCGTTCCGTGCGGGCCCGTACGGCCCCGGTGCCGGCCCGCCCGCCGCCGAGCGGTCCGCATCACAGCCCGGCGAGATCGGCCCCCGTCGCCCGGCCCGATACCGTTAGCCCTGTGCAACCAGCAGGCGAAACGACGAAACCGAACCCCGAGCGGCCCTCACGTCGTCGGGGCAAGGGATCCCGGCGCGCGGCGAAGCAGGTGACCTGGCGCAGTACCGCCTGGGCCCTGATCAAGGACACCACCAACACCTGCGTCGAGTACCGGGTCACCGGACTCGCCGCGGAGGCCGCCTTCTTCACCCTGCTCTCGATCCCGCCGCTGCTGCTCTGCCTCGCCGGCACGCTCGGGTACCTGGACGAGTTCCTCGGCGCGGGCACGATCGACAAGCTGAAGCAGGACATCCTCTCGGCAGCCGGGACGGTCCTCTCCGACTCGTCCATCAAACAGGTCGTCGTCCCGCTGCTGGACGACGTCTTCGACCACACCCGGCCCGACCTGATCTCGATCGGCTTCCTGCTGTCGCTCTGGTCGGGCTCCCGGGCGCTCTACATCTTCATCGACACCATCACCGTCATGTACGGGCTGGACGGCAAACGCGGCATCGTCAAGACGCGGCTGATGTCGCTCGGCCTCTATCTCGGGGCGCTGGTGATCGGCTCGCTGGTGCTGCCGCTGCTGGTGGCCGGCCCGGGCCTGGTGGTGGCCGCCGTCCCCGACTCGGCGACGCTGGTCAACGCGCTCTACTGGCCCGCCGCGATCCTGCTGCTGATCGTCTCCCTCACCACGCTCTACCACCTCGCCGTGCCGGTCTCCACGCCCTGGCGCGAGGACATCCCGGGCGCCCTGGTCGCGCTGGTCGTCCTGGTGGTGTGCAGCGTGCTGCTCCGCCTCTACCTGGTCAGCTCCGTCGAGGGCCCCTCGGTGTACGGCTCGCTGGCCGCGCCGGTGGCCGTCCTGCTGTGGATCGGCGTGGTCGCGCTGGCCGTCCTGATCGGCGCCGCGATGAACGCCGCCATAGACCGCCGCTGGCCCACCCTGGAGACCGCCGACGCCCGCGCCGAGAACGAGCGCGCCCACGAGGAGGCCGCGGCCGCGGTGGTCCGCGAGGTCGCCGCCCGCCGCGCGGTCGAACGGGCCCGCCGGGCGCGCGAGCTCGGTCTCGCCGAGGGCGCCGAGGAGGAGTACGCGGGGGAGGAGGACGCCGAGGACCTCGACGCGCCCTCCGAGTACCCGGAGCGCTGGGCCGACGTGCTGGCCGCCGACGACATCCGCGGCCGCCTCGGCCCGCGCGGCGGCGGTCCGCACCACCGGCCCGCCCCGCCCCCGCCGGACAGCGACCGCCCGACCGCCCCGCCGCCGGACTGGACCCTGCCCAGCTACCCGCCCCGCCCGCCGTGGGATCAGCAGCGCTGACGGGCGGGGTGTTCGCGGTGGCCGGTGTTCGCGCAGGCCCGCGGAGGGATGAGAGGGTCGCGGATAAATCGGTTGGCGCCGCCGTTCGCGTTGGCTAGCGTGGGCAGCGTCCGGATCGAGGGCACCACCATGGCGTACGTCATGGTGTCGATGCCCCAGGAGAGAAGCAGGAGGTGGGCCCCATGGCCGTCACCGTCGCCACGGCTGCCCTCGGCAGCACCCGCACCCCCCACCTCTTCCGCCCGGCCGCCGGCTGACGCAGCCCCGCTCGCGAGCAGTCGCCGCCCGCCGGGATCGCATTCCTCCCGAAGGGCCACCGCGTTGTTCAACGCCGCCTCTCTTTCCGTCTCCGACTTCCCCCTGTCCGGCTACGGCTGGACCTCCGAGCTCGAAGAGCTCTTCACCCCGCTCGCCGAGGCCGGTCTGGCCGCCGGCCGGATCACCCGGGTCGACCGCGGTCAGTGCGACGTCGTCCTGACCGACCCGGAGAGCGGCGCGCCGCGCACCGTACGGGCCGACACCCGCGCGGTGGGCGACGCGGACCTGATCAACTGCCCCTGCACGGGCGACTGGGCCGCCGTCGACCTCGCGGCCGACCCGATGCCCTCCGTGGCGGCGTTGCTGCCGCGGTCGACCGCGATCATCCGCAAGGTGTCCGGCAAGCGCTCCGACGGCCAGGTGCTGGCCGCCAACGTGGACACCGTGCTGATCGCGGCCTCGCTCGCCGCCGAGCCCGACCTCGGACGCATCGAGCGCTTCCTGGCGCTGGCCTGGGAGTCCGGTGCCGAGCCGCTGGTCGCCCTCACCAAGGCCGACCTGGTCGACGACGCCGACCACATCCGCGCCGACGTCGAGGCGATCGCCCCCGGCGTCACCGTGCTGGTGGTCAGCGCCGAGACCGGCGAGGGCGTCGACGTGCTGCGCGCCTGCGTGGGGCGGAGCACCGCGCTGGTCGGCCAGTCCGGCGTCGGCAAGTCGACCCTCACCAACGCGCTGGCCGGCACCGAGGTGATGACCGTCCAGGAGACCCGCTCGGTCGACGAGAAGGGCCGGCACACCACGACCACCCGCGAGCTGATCCCGCTGCCCGGCGGCGGCGTGCTGATCGACACGCCCGGTCTGCGCGAGGTCGGCCTCTACGGCGGTGACGGGCTGGCGCTCGCCTTCTCCGACATCGAGGACCTCGCCGAGCAGTGCCGGTTCCACGACTGCGGCCACCGCAGCGAGCCCGGCTGCGCGGTGCGGGCGGCGCTGGAGGACGGCAGCCTTCCGCAGCGCCGGATGGACAGCTACCTCAAGCTCCAGCGCGAGAGCGACTGGATCGCGGCCCGCTCCGACGCCCGGCTCGCCG
Organism: Kitasatospora sp. NPDC004240; assembly: GCF_053603215.1. Lineage (NCBI taxonomy): Bacteria > Bacillati > Actinomycetota > Actinomycetes > Kitasatosporales > Streptomycetaceae > Kitasatospora > Kitasatospora sp. NPDC004240. The sequence goes on from NZ_JBSGFD010000066.1 coordinate 15,035, forward strand.
CCGAGCGGCTCCGGAAGTGGAAGACGATCACCAAGTCGATGCGGGGGCTGCCGGTGAAGCGCTGACCCCCGCCGGCGTGACCGGCCCGCCGTACCCACGGCGGGCCGGTGTGCCCGTCCGTACCGGTGCGCCGGTCGGGTGTCGGTACGCCGGGCCGTCCCGCGCGGCGGGCCGGACCGCGGCGGGCCGGGTCAGCGCAGGTCGGTGAGCAGGCGGAAGCGCTCCAGGATGACCCGGGTGCCGTCGTCCACGGTGAAGTCCGGGTCGTCCAGGGCCGCCCGCAGCTCCGCGCCGTGCCAGAAGCCCTCGTGGTCGGCGCGCCACTCGGCGACCGTCGTGTGGCCCTCGCCCTCGTCGACGGCGTGGGCGAGGTCGACCTCGGCCAGCGCGACGACCCGGACCTCGGTCACCTCGATCACGCCGACCGGGCGCTCGTCGGAGTCGACCACCACCGAGCGGGAGCCCACCTCGGGCAGCGGCTCGCCCTCGTGCTCGTACTCGGCGACCAGGCCGGTCGTGCTGGTCTTCGAGCCGTCCAGGACCGCCGCGACCAGCCGGTCCCGCAGCGGGCCGGGGAAGGCGAACAGGGCGTGCGGCAGGTCGGCGTACTCGGCGTACGATCCATCGCTCATCCCGGCAGGCTACCGACGGGACGGCCGGAGCCACCACGGGATTTCGGCCGTCGGTGCCCGGCTCCCCGGGATCGCACGCCCATGTCCGATTCCCGCCAGTCGTGGTGCCCGCCGTGCCGCAGACTGGACAGCGTGATCGACGACGACATCCGCTACCGGGCGGTGGACAGCCGGGACGCCCGCTTCGACGGGGTGTTCTTCACGGCCGTCACCACGACCGGGATCTACTGCCGGCCCAGCTGCCCGGCGGTCACCCCCAAGCGCGTCAACTGCACCTTCTACCCCAGCGCGGCCGCCGCCCAGGGCGCGGGCTTCCGGGCCTGCCGCCGCTGCCGCCCCGACTCGGTGCCCGGCTCGCCGGAGTGGAACCACCGGGCGGACCTGGTCGGCCGGGCCATGCGGCTGATCGGCGACGGCGTGGTGGACCGCGAGGGCGTCGCCGGCCTCGCCCACCGCCTCGGCTACAGCTCCCGCCAGCTCCAGCGCCAGCTGACCGCCGAACTCGGCGCCGGCCCGATCGCGCTCGCCCGCGCCCGCCGCGCCCAGACCGCCCGGCTGCTGCTGCAGACCACCGAACTGCCGGTCACCGAGATCGCGTTCGCGGCCGGCTTCGCCTCCGTGCGCCAGTTCAACGACACCGTCCGCGAGGTCTACGACCGCACCCCCAGCGGGCTGCGCGCCGAGGTCACGGCCGGCCGGCGCACCGCCACCCCGGCCGGCGGGCTCACCCTGCGGCTGGCGTACCGGGGCGCGCTCGACGGCGACCACCTGATCGACTTCCTGGCGCTGCGCGCCGTCCCCGGCGTGGAGGAGGTCGTCCCCGGCGCCCGGCCCGGCGTGCGCACCTACCGCCGCACCCTGGCGCTGCCGTACGGCCACGGCATCGCCGAGGTGGACGGCCTCGCGCCCGAGGACCCCCGGACCCGGGGCTGGCTGGACTGCCGGCTCTTCCTCGCCGACCTGCGCGACCTGCCGACCGCCGTCCAGCGGCTGCGGATCCTGTTCGACCTGGACGCCGACCCGGACGCGGTCGACGAGCAGCTGGGCGCCGACCCACTGCTCGGCCGGCTGGTGCGGGCCCGCCCCGGCCTGCGCTCGCCCGGCCACGTCGACCCGCACGAGCTGGCCGTGCGCGCCGTGCTCGGCCAGCAGATCACCGTCGGTGCCGCCCGTACGCTGGCGGGCCGGCTCGCCGAGAAGTACGGCACCGCGCTGCCCGAGCCCAGCGGCGGGCTGCGGCTGCTGTTCCCGACCGCGGCCGCGCTGGCGGTCGCCGACCCCGGGGACTTCGCGATGCCGAACGCCCGGCGCCGGGCCCTTACCGGGCTCTGTGCCGCGCTGGCCGAGGGCGTCGTCCGGCTGGACGCCGGGGTGGACCGCGAGGAGGCCGCGCAGCGGCTGATCGACCTGCCGGGCATCGGCCCCTGGACCGTCGGCTACCTGCGGATGCGGGCCCTCGCCGACCCGGACGTCTTCCTGCCGGGCGACGTCGGGGTGCGCCACGGGATCGAGCGGCTCGGAGACCCGCCCCGGGGCGCGGGCGACGGCGTGCCCGCCTGGGACCAGAAGGCCGCCGCCCGCGCGGCCGAGGCCTGGGCGCCGTGGCGCTCGTACGCCGTGCACCACCTCTGGGCCGCCACCTCCGACACCGACCACTGAACGGAGAACCACGATGACCACCACCGTCTGGACCACCATGGACAGCCCGCTCGGCACGCTGCTGCTCAGCGGCACCCTGCCGGAGGACGGCGAGGGCCCGGCCGCGCTGGCCACCGTCACCGCGCCCGGCCAGAAGGGCGCCCGGGCCGAACCCGCCGACGGGTGGGTCCGCGACCCGCAGGCGCTGGCCCCCGCGGTGGACCAGCTGACCGCCTACTTCGCCGGCGAGCGGACCGCCTTCGACCTCCCGCTCGCGCCCGTCGGCACCGAGTTCCGCCGGCAGGTCTGGGCCGCCCTGGACACCATCCCGTACGGCGGGACGGTCACCTACGGCGAGCTCGCCGCGCTGGCCGGCGCCTCGCCGCGGGCCGTCCGGGCGGTGGGTGGCGCGGTGGGCGCCAACCCGCTGCTGGTGGTCCGCCCCTGCCACCGGGTCATCGGCGCCAACGGCGCGCTGACCGGGTTCGCGGCGGGCGTGGACGCCAAGCGCTGGCTGCTCGGGCTGGAGAGCGGCTCGCTGTTCTGAGCGTTCGCGGTTCCGCGGAGGTGCTCAGCCGTCGTGGGCGTCGAGCGCGCGGGCCAGGCGCTCCAGGCCCGGCAGGGCGTTCATGACGGCGTCCCGGTCGGCGGGGGAGAGGCCGGTGAGGGCGTCGGCGATCCGCCGCTCGTGGGCCCGCTGCCAGTCGGCGAGCTGGCGGTGGCCGTCCTCGGTGAGGGCGATCCGGGCGGTACGGCGGTCACCGGGGTCGGCCTGCCGGTCGACGAACCCGGCCTCCAGCAGCTTGCCGACCAGGCCGCTGACCGTGTTGGGGGCCAGCCGCTGACGGGCCGCCAGCTCGCCGACCCGCAGCGGTTCGGCGGCGAGCGTCTGCAACAGCTCGACCTGCGCCATCGGCAGCGACTCCCACGGGTACTCCGTGCGGATGCTGCTGCGCAGCGCGCGCCGCAGCCGGGTCACCACCTTGGTGAGCTCCCGGGCGGACTCGGCCGCCGCTCCGGGGTCGTCCACGGTCGGAGCCCCGCCGGTGGACCGGGCCTCCCCGGCGGCGGAAGGGTTCGGGGGGACGGACTCGGCGTCGGGAGCGGGCGCGGACGGCATGGCGGAAATCGTAACCGCCGGTCACCCTCCGGCCATCCGCCGGTCACCCGCTCCCAGGGGGAGCCCGTGTGGCCGGCCGGCCGCACGCCCCGCCCCACACGCCCCGCCCCACACGCCGTGCAGCCGTTCGGTCACCGATCAGCTCGTAGAGAGAACATATCTGCGTCCGATATATTTCTCGGCATGAACACCGCCGCGCGCCCCGCCCCCCACGGCCCGCGCGGTGCCCCCGGCGGCTCCGGCGGCTCCGCCGTCTCGCTGCGCCAGTGGCTGGCCGTCGGCACGGTCTGCCTCGGGGCGTTCCTCGGGCAGCTCACCGCGAGCGTCACCGCGCTGGTGCTGCCGGCGCTCGGCGACCACTTCGGGGCCGGCCTCGCCACCGTGGAGTGGGTGGCGCTGGCGTACCTGCTGGTGCTGGTCGCCCTGCTGGCGCCGATCGGCTGGCTCTCCGACCTGGTCGGGCGCCGACGGATGTACGTCGGCGGGTTCGCGATCTTCGCGCTGGCCTCGCTCGGCGCCGGGTTCGCCGGCGGCCTCGGGGCGCTGATCGCCTGCCGGGCGGTCCAGGCGGTCGGCGGGGCGATGATGCAGGCCAACAGCGTGGCCCTGGTCGCCCGGGGCGTGCCGGAGCACGCGATGTGCCGGGCGCTCGGGGTCCAGGCGGCGGCCCAGGGACTGGGCCTGGCCCTCGGGCCGACGCTCGGCGGGCTGCTGGTGGAGCACGCCTCCTGGCGCTGGGTGTTCTGGGTCAACGTACCGATCGGCCTGCTCGGGCTGCTGGCCGGTCGCTTCCTGCTGCCGCCCGACGACCGGGGCCGGCGCCCCGACCCGTCCGGCGGGCGCTTCGACCTGCTGGGCATGCTGCTGCTCACCGGCTCCTCGGCGGCCCTGCTGCTCGCGCTCTCCACCGCCTCCGGGCTGCCGCTGCCCGGGTGGGCGATCGTCGCACTGCCGCTCGCGGCCGCGCTGGGCACCCTGGCGCTGGTCCGCCAGGAACGCCGGGCGACCCGCCCGATCATCGCCCCCGGCCTGGTGAACACCCCGGGCGTGCGCGGCGGTCTGGTGGTCGCGCTGATCGGCTACCTGCTGCTGTTCTGCCCGCTGGTCCTGGGCCCGGTGATGCTGGCCGGCTCGGGCACCCCGGCCGCCACCGCCGGGCTGGTGATCACCCTGCTCCCGGCCGCCTTCGCGCTCGCCGCGACCCTCGGGGGGTCCCTGCTGCCGCGCACCTGGACCGATCCGGACCGCTGCCGCCTGGGCGCGGCCCTGGCCGGTGGCGGTCTCGTCCTGCTGGCGCTGCTCCCGGCCACGGCGGCCGGCGCCGCCCTGCCGTTGCTGCTGGCCGGCTACGGGCTGGGCCTGCTGCTGCCGGCCAACAACGCCCTGGTGATGCGGGCCGTCCCGGCGCAGAGCGCGGCGGTCGGCGGCGGCATGGTCAACATGGCGCGCAGCCTCGGTACGGCGCTCGGCACCGCGCTGCCGGTGCTCGGCGTGCACCTCGCCGGGGCCGGGTCGGGTGGCCGGGTGGTGCTGGTGGCGCTCGCACTGGTCGCGGTCCTGGCCGTACGGCTCACCCCGCGGCCGCCCCGGCCCCCGGGCGACGGCGGCAGCGACGGCAGCGACGGGAACGGGAACGGGAACGCGACGGCCGGGGTACGGAGCACCCGCACCCCGGCCGGACGGAGCGTCAGGACGCCGGGACCCCCGGCGCCGCGCCGCGTTCCGTGAGCATGTCGGTGATCAGCCCGATCTCCGAGGTCTGCCCGACCACCATCGATCGGGCGAGCCGCTTCTCGGTCTCGTTCTTCGCCAGGTCGACGTAGCCCTGGGCCATCTCCACGCCGCCCTTGTGGTGCTCCAGCATCAGCTGAAGGAAGTACACCTCGGCGTCGCGGCCGCTGAGCGCGCGCAGCTTCGCCAGCTGGGTGTTGGTGGCCATGCCCGGCATCAGCGAACCGTCGTGCGGCTCGTAGACGTGGTTCATCCGCATCCAGGCCATCGGCTTCGCCGGCGAGTGCTGCGGCAGCCCCCACTGGTCGAGCCAGCCCATCATCATGCCCCGCTGGTTGGCCTGGGTGTTGATGATGTCGAAGGCGAGCGTGCGGGTGGCCGCGTCGGTCGTCCGGTCGCGGACGATGAACGACAGGTCCACCGCCTGCTGGTGGTGGGTGGCCATGTCCCGGGCGAACCCGGCCTCGGGGGAGTCGTCGGCCGGAGCGGCGACGGCGGAGGACCCGGAGGCCGAGGTGCCGCTCGCCACGAGCGCGGGCACCCCGAGCGCGAGGGCCAGCGACGCGGCCAGCGCGGCCGGCCACCAGAGCCGGCGGCGGCCTCGGGCCGGGCGCTGCCCGTCCTCGGCGGCGCCGTCCTCGGTGTCGTCCACGGCGGTCTCCTCGACGGCGTCCTCGTGGGCGGAGGTCACATCGCTCCCATGGTGCAGGAGGCGCCCGGCTCCTGGGTCTGCTTGCCCTGCACGTACTTGGTGAAGAACTCGTTCACCCGCGGGTCGGAGGCGCTCTCCACCACCAGCTGGGTGCTCCAGGCGCTCAGGGTGATGGTGCCCGGCTCGTCCGGGTACGGGCTCATCAGGGAGTAGGGGGTCGCCTTGACCTTCTCCGAGAGGGCCTTGATGTCGTCCGGGGTGGCCTTGCCGTTGTAGGTCACCCAGACCGCGCCGTGCTCCAGCGAGTGCACCGCGCGCTCGTTCTCGACCGGCTGGTCGTAGACGTGGCCCATGCAGTCCAGCCAGATCGCGTTGTGGTCGCCGCCGACCGGCGGGGTCTGCGGGTAGGTGACCTTCTCCTTGACGTGGTTGCGGCTCAGCTCGCCGAAGGTCTTCACGCCGTCGACCGGCGCGTTGGCGGCGGCCTCCTTGGCCTGCTTCTCGTTGTTGGCGTCGACCACGATCCAGGTGCCGGTGGCGATCGCGGAGATCGCCAGCACACCGGCGACCAGGCCGAACAGCACCTTGTTGCGGCGCTCGCGGCGCTGCTCGGCGGCGCGCAGCTCGGCGATCCGGGCGCGGCGGTCCAGCCCGGCCTGCTTGGCGCTGACCTTGGTGGAGGGCTTGTTGACGGGCTTGCGGGCCGGCTGGTCGGACTGCTTCGAGGCGGAACCCATGTGGTGTCCTTGTCCCCGCCGGCCGTCGGGGCCGGCGGTCAGAAGTGGGGGCGGGGAAGGCGGATCCACCCGTCCCGCCGGCCGTCGTCGACGGTGGTGGCGGGCGTCGGGCGGTGGGTTCCGCTCAGGACCGGTGCACCTGCAGTGCGTACAGGTCGGGCGCCGGGTGCGGGCCGACCAGCAGCCCGCAGGGCAGCACCCTCGGCAGCGCCTCGGTCGCCGCCGGCCGGGGGGCCGCGGCGGGCACGGGCTGCGGGGGCGGGTTGGGCAGCTGGGCGTCCTGGGTGCAGAACGGATGGCCGGAGCATCCGTCGTTGCGGGAGGGCGGACGGCCGTCGGCGGAGCACCAGGTCCAGTGCCGCGCGGTGGCGTCCAGGTGGCTCACGTGCTCGCCGTGGGCGGCGGGCTGCGGCGCGAGGTCCGGCGTCCACGGTGCGGCGGAGGCGCCCGGAGCGGCGGGACCGGCCGCGAGGGCGTCCGGTCCGGTGCCGTCCGGTCCGGCGGCGGTGCCGAGTACGACGGGAACCGCGGACTCCCGCTCCGCCGTCACCGCCTTCGCCTGGCCCGCGCACGGCAGCGCCGTGAGCAGGCCGACCAGCAGCAGCACCCACAGCGCGCCCGCCGGGCGGCCCGCGAACGCGGCCCTCCCCGGCCAGAGTGCCTTGGGCGCCGACGCGGTCATGCGGACATTTAATCAGCCGAACGGGTGAAGCGATGCCCCTCCTCCGGCCGCATTTTCGGGCCTCCTCGGTACGGATCGTCCCGGAAACGCCCTGCTCGGGGCAGAACCGGCAAGGCCGGACGGAACGGAATCCGAACACCGGGGGAACGGCCGCCGCGGCCCGGACAGACGGGTGCCCCCGATCATCCGGAAGCCGCCCCGGCCCCGTCCGGTTGTCGCCGAAACCCGGACAGCGTCGTCGCACTTCGGGACAATGACGTTCGTCCGGCCCCGCCGGGGGCGGCGAGACCACGGACCTGGAGCCGCCAGATGAGCAAGCAGGGTGCACCCGCGGAGCACCGGCCGGAGGACGGCTGGTGGGACACGGTCTACGAAGGACCGTCCGGCACCCTCCCCGACACCCCGGACGCCGTCGCGGACGCGGGCAGCGTCGACGACTGGTTCGACACCGCGGCCGGGCTCATCGGACAGCAGCGCACGGGCGACGAGCCGCCCGCCCCGCCCGAGGGGGCCCCACCCGAGGAGGCCCCGGCGGCCGTCGCGGACGCGGAGCTGCTGGAGCGGGACAGCGTCGACGACTGGTTCGACACCGCGGTGGGCGTGATCGGCCAGCAGCGCACGGCGGAGCCGGCCCCGGCGACCGCGCCGGAACCGGCTGCGGAGGCGGCCACGCCGAAGACGCCCGCGCCGGTTCCCGCGCCCGCGTCGGCGTCGGTCGAGGTGCCCCCGTCGGCCGAGGTGCCCGTGCGGCCTCCGGCGGCCGACGAGACGCACCGGTTCGAGGCGCCCGACTGGGCGGCCTGGGCGGCGAAGGGGCCGGCGGCCGGGGACGTGCCGGGGGCCGAAGCCGAGGAGACGGAGGAGACGGAGGAGGCCGTACCGGACGAGCGGACGATCGCGCTCCAGGTCCCCGCCCAGCCTGCGCCCGTGGCGGCCGAGCCCGTGGAACCGGTGCCCGAGCAGCCCGAGCCCGTGGAGCCCACCCTCGATCTCGCCAAGCCCGGGCCCGTCCCCCCACGGATCCCCGCCCTGTCCCCCCGCGTCCAGGCCGCCGAGTCCTTCGACCCGGAGCCCTTCCGCCCCGAGCGCTCCCCCCGGGAGGTCACCCAGGAGCAGCCGGTCAGCTTCCGCGACCCCGCCCCGTCCCCCCGCGTCCAGGCCGCCGAGTCCTTCGACCCGGAGCCCTTCCGCCCCGAGCGCTCTCCCCGGGAGGTCGCCCAGGAGCAGCCGGTCAGCTTCCGCGACCCCGCCCCGTCCCCCCGTGTCCAGGCCGCCGAGTCCTTCGACCCGGAGCCCTTCCGCCCCGAGCGCTCCCCCCGGGAGGCCGCCGGCGAGCGCGCCGAGGCGCTGCGCGCCGCCCGTACGCCGCTCGGTGCCCCGGATCCCGCGCCCGCCGTCCCGCACGTCGGCGAGCGCCCGCCCACCTACGGCTCCGAGCCGACCGCCCTGCCGGCCGCCGAGCCGGACACCCTCGGCGGGGTCGTCCCGGACACCGTCCTGGAGGGCGCCCAGTACGGCCCGGCCACCCTGCGCGCGGTGTCCGTGCGCGGTGACTCCGCCCGCTACCGGGGCGAGCCGAGGCGCGACGCGCTGCTGGTGACCCGGTTCGGCGAGGGTGCGGACGGGCTGCTGCTCGCGGTGCTCGCCTCCTACCGGCGGACCGCCGACGACCCCGGTGCCCCGGCGGTGGCCGCGGCGACCGCCGAGGCCTGCCGCCAGCTCGCCGCCGCGATCGGCCGCAGCCGTGCCGGACTGGCCGCCGATCTGCGGGACGGCGCCCGCGACCGCCTCCGGTACGGCCTCCAGCGGCTGGCGACCAGCGCCGTCGCCCCGCTGCGCGCCCTGCGGTCCGGGCCGGAGGAGGGGCCCGGGGCGGCGGAGGGCCCCGAACCGGGGGAGGAGGCCGCCGCGCTGCACTGCATGCTGCTGTCGCTCGACCCGGCCGCCGGGCACCGGGCCGCGTTCGGCACCGGCCCGGGCGGGCTGTACCTGCTGCGCTCCGGCCACTGGATCGACGCGTACGCCGCCCGGCTGCTGCACCACCCGGACGGTCCGCCGCCGGGGGCGGCCGGCGCGGCCGCGGAGTCCCGGCCGTTCCGCTTCCGTCTGGTCCCGGCCACGCCCGGGGACATCCTGCTGCTCTGCACCCCGGGGCTGGCCGGGCCGGTCGCCGACGAGCCGGCCGTGGCCCACTTCCTCGCCACCCACTGGGCGCACCCGCACCCGCCGGGCACGGTCGACTTCCTGCGCCAGGTGCAGGTCCGGGCCAAGGGCTACGCCGACGACCGCACCGCGGCCGCGCTCTGGACGGAGTGACCCGGGAAGGCGGAGCTCAGCCCAGCAGCACCCGGCAGACCGCGGTCGCCTGGGCGAGGGCCTCCGTCCGGCGCGCGCCCGGGAGGCCGATCGCGACCGGGACGGCCAGGCCGTCCAGCAGCGCCCGGATCTGGACGGCCCGGTCGGCCGCCGAGCCGGGGCCGAACCGTCCGGCGGCCGTCCCCTCCTCGATCAGTGCGACCAGGTCGGCCTGCCAGGGCGCCTCGATCTCCAGCTGCCCCTGCCGGATCTCCTCGCTGGCCGGCGAGCGCCCCCACACCTCCACCCAGAGGATCCAGCGTGGGTCGCCCGGCCCCTCGGGCAGGTACAGCCCGGCGTAGTCGTCGAGCCGCCGCCACACGTCGCGGTCCGGCCCGGCGGCCAGCGCGGCACTCCGCCGCCGGCCCAGCTGCTCCTCGCTCCAGCGCAGCGTCTCCAGCAGCAGCTGGTCCTTGCTGCCGAAGTAGTAGAGCAGGTGTCCGGCGCTCATCTGGAGCTGTTTGCCGAGGCCGGCCATGGTCAGTTTGGCGAGCCCGTGCTCCGCGATCGCGGCCCGCGCGGTGGCGAAGACCTCCTCGCGGGGGCGCGCCGGGCGGCGCGGACGAGGGTCCGCCATGTGCTGCTCTCCTCCTGCTGCTGAGGTCTCTTACGATACGTGCCGTGGTCGGAGCGGTACGGAGGGGGAACTCCGAGGGTTCGGGGCGCCGGTGATGCGGGTACGAACAGGGTGATGGCGCTCCCGATCCGAGGGGGTGGCGATGACCACTCTGATCGCCCTGCTGGCCGGACTCGGCCTCGTGGTGGCCGCGCTCGCGTTCTTCCTGCACCGGCGTCGCGGCGGTCCCACCGAGAACATCGACGGCGTGCGCGCCGAGGCCGAGCGCCTCGCCGAACTGCGCGCGCTGCGCTCCTCGTACAGCTCGATCGCGATGCACAGCACCCACGGCCTCACCACCGACGACCTCGGGAGGTACCACCACTAGGTCCCCGCATGCCCCCGGGCGGCCGCCACCGCGTCGGTGTAGAGCTCGGTGGTCAGGTCGCCCTCGGGGATGCCGAGCCGGGCCAGCACCGCCCGGACCGCGGCCAGGGCGGCGGGCAGCCCGTCCTCGTCCCCGGCGGCCGTCTCCACCTCCAGGAAGGTCCCGTCGAGCTCCGGCACCCGGACCAGGGTGGCCAGCAACTCCCGTCCGCCGTCGGTGAAGCGGTGGTTGCGGCAGTGCTTGGTGAAGGCGAGCCGCGGTACCAGGCCCAGGCCCCGGACGACGGCGTCCGCGGCGGCGGGGTCGGTCACCGCGGTCTCGTGCTCGGGCTTCGACCCGGAGACCGGGTCGACCCGCGCGCCCTTGAAGGTGAGCAGGTGGCGGCCGCCGTCCACGGTCCGGATCCGCAGTTCCCGGTCGGACCCCAGCAGCTCGCCGTCCGGCGTGTCGTAGTAGGTGTCCCGGTAGACCTGCTCGACGCCGGGGCCGTACGCCTCCTCCAGCCGGCGCCGTACGGTCGCCGCGTCCCGCACGACGGCCTTGAGCTCGGCCTCGATGGCCATCCCGGACACCTTCCTCCGGCAGGACGGGCGCGGGTCGTCCGCCACGGGCGGCCAGGCTATCCACGCGGGCGGGCGGACCGTCGACGGCCCCGGCCCCGGGAGCCTTTCGAAGGGCTCCCGGGGCCGGGCGGGACGGATCAGGCGCTCGGCTGCTGCTGGGTGATGCAGTGGATGCCGCCGCCGTTGGCGAAGATCTCGCGGGCGTCGACGAGTTCCACGGTGCGGCCGGGGTAGGCCTGGCGGAGGATCGCGGCGGCCTGCTCGTCGCGCGGGTCGTCGAAGGCGCACAGGACCACGGCGCCGTTGCAGACGTAGTGGTTGATGTACGAGTAGTCGACGGGCTCCTCCTCCTCGTCGAACAGGACGGTGGGGGCCGGGAGTTCGATGACCTCCAGGGCGCGGCCGCGGGCGTCGGTGGAGGCGCGCAGGAGGGCGACGAGCTCCTCGCACACCTCGTGGTCGGGGTGCGCCGGGTCGGGCTGGACGTGCGCGACCACGACGCCGGGGCGGACGAAGGAGGCGACGATGTCGATGTGGCCGCGGGTGCCGAACTCGTCGTAGTCGCGGGTGAGTCCGCGCGGCAGCCAGATCGCCTTGGTGGTGCCGAGGAAGGCGTGCAGCTCGGCCTCGACCTGCTCCTTGGTCCAGTCGGCGTTGCGGCCCTCGCCGAGCTGGACGGTCTCGGTGACCAGGACGGTGCCCTCGCCGTCGACGTGGATGCCGCCGCCCTCGTTGATCAGCCGGGAGGCGAAGCGCTGAACGTCCGTCAGTTCACTGATGTGCTCGGCGATGTGCTGGTCGTCGTCCCAGCGGGCCCAGGACTGGGCGCCCCAGCCGTTGAAGATCCAGTCGGCGGCGGCGACCGAGCCCTCGCCGTTCACCAGGAAGGTCGGGCCGATGTCGCGCATCCAGGCGTCGTTCAGCGGGCGCTCGACGATCTCGACCTGCTCGGAGACGTACTTGCGGGCCTCCGCGCTCTCGCCGGTGTTGACGATCAGGGTGACCGGCTCGTACCCGACGATGGTGTTGGCGACCGCGGCCCAGGCCTCGCGGCCGGCGTGCAGCTGCTCGGGGCTGTCGAAGGTGGGGTTGGCGGTCGGGAAGGCCATCCAGGTGCGGTCGTGCGGGGCCCACTCGGCGGGCATCCGGAAGCCGAGCGAGGCGGGCGTGGCGGGGCTGGTCATGAGGGCGGAGTCCTAAGCGGGGGAGGGGTGTTCAGAGGAAGTAGAGGCGGCTGAGGGAGACGCTGTCGGCCGGGTCGGAGCGCAGCGGCGAGCCGTCGAGCGACACCAGGCCGGTCTCGGTGACCTCGACGTGGCCGATCCGGGCGTTGCGCACCATGTCGCGCGGGCCGATGCCGCGGGTGCCGCGGACGCCGACCCGGCGGCGCCGGGTGGGCAGGCCGTCGGCGGCGCGGTCCAGGTAGGCGCCGTCGGCGGCGGCCTGGGCGACGAAGGCGACCGAGATGTCGGCGGCGGTCGCGCCGTGGGCGCCGAACTGCGGCCCCAGCACGAGGGGTTCGCAGCGGTCGGTGGAGGCGTTGGGGTCGCCGACCACGCCGTACGCGGGGAACCCGGCCTTGAGCACCAGCTGCGGCTTGGCGCCGAAGTGGTCCGGGCGCCAGAGCACGATGTCGGCGAGCTTGCCGATCTCGATCGAGCCGACCTCGTGGGCGAGGCCGTGCGCGATGGCGGGGTTGATGGTCAGCTTGGCGATGTAGCGCAGCACCCGCTCGTTGTCGTCGCCGGCCAGGGTGGTGCCGTACGAGCCGGAGCCGTCCATCGGGCCGAGTTCGGCCTTCATCTTGCCGGCCATCGCGAAGGTGCGGCGGACGGTCTCGCCGGCCCGGCCCATGCCCTGGGCGTCGGAGGAGGTGATGCCGATGACCCCGAGGTCGTGCAGCACGTCCTCGGCGCCCATCGTGCCGGCCCGGATGCGGTCACGGGCCATCGCGGCGTCGCCCGGCAGGTCGACCTTGAGGTCGTGCGCCGAGACGATCATGCCGAAGTGCTCGCCGAGGGCGTCGCGGCCGAAGGGCAGGGTGGGGTTGGTGGAGGAGCCGATGACGTTCGGCACGCCGGCCATCTTGAGCACGTTGGGGACGTGTCCGCCGCCGCAGCCCTCGATGTGGAAGGCGTGGATGGTCCGGCCCTCCAGCACCTTGAGGGTGTCCTCCACCGAGAGGCACTCGTTCAACCCGTCGGTGTGCAGGGCGACCTGGACGTCGTACTCCTCGGCGACCCGCAGCGCGGTGTCCAGGGCGCGGGTGTGCGCGCCCATGTCCTCGTGGACCTTGAAGCCCGAGGCGCCGCCCTCGGCCAGCGCCTCCACCAGCGGGGCCGGGTCGGAGGACGAACCGCGGCCCAGGAAGCCGATGTTGACCGGCCAGGCGTCGAAGGCGTTGAACGCGTGCCGCAGCGCCCAGGGCGAGTTGACGCCGACGCCCCAGACCGGGCCGAACTCCTGGCCGATGATCGTGGTGACGCCGGAGGCCAGCGAGGCCTCCATGATCCGCGGCGACAGCAGGTGGACGTGGGTGTCGATGGCGCCGGCGGTGGCGATCATGCCCTCGCCGGAGACGATCGTGGTGCCGGTGCCGACCACCACGTCCACGCCGTCCAGGGTGTCCGGGTTGCCGGCCCGGCCGATGGAGGCGATCCGCCCGCCGATCAGGCCGATGGAGGTCTTGCGGACGCCCTGGATCGCGTCGATCACCAGTACGTTGCTGATCACCACGTCGCAGGTATCGCGCACCGCGGCGGGCTTGAGGTGCAGGCCGTCGCGCGCGGTCTTGCCGAACCCGGCCAGGAACTCGTCGCCCGGGGCCTGGGAGTCGGACTCGACCCGGACGATCAGTCCGCTGTCGCCGAGCCGGATCCGGTCGCCGGCCCGGGGGCCGTGCACGGAGATGTAGTCATGGGGGGTGATGGCGCTCACGAGTCCACCTCCGCGTCGTCGAAGTTGATCAGGTAGCCGGTCGCGCGGGCCTTCTCCAGGGCGGCCTCCTTCGCGCCGGGCGCGTCCAGCGGGCCGTCCACGAGCCCGGCGAAGCCGATCGCCACCCGGGCGCCGCCGATCGGGACCAGCCCGACCTCCACCGTGGCGCCGGGGTCGAAGCGCACCGAGGAGCCGGCCGGCACCGCGAGGTGGGTGCCGTACGCGGCGGCGCGGTCGAAGGCCAGCCGGGGGTTGGACTCGAAGAAGTGGAAGTGCGAGGTGACCGAGATCGGCACGTCGGAGGTGTTGTGGACGGGCAGCACCACGGTCTCCTCGATCGGGTCGTAGCCGACGCCGTCGCCGATCAGCGCCCCGCCCGGGGCCTCGTCGCCGAGCGAGCCGACGCCCCGGAAGGGGTCGTTGACCACGGCGAGCCGGGTGCCGTCGTCGAACACCGCCTCGACCTGGACCACGGTGACCACGTCCGGCACGCCGGGCAGGACGTCCTCGGCGCTCAGCACGCTGCGGCCGGCCTCGATGGCCTCGGCCAGGCGCCTGCCGTCGCGGGCGGCCTCGCAGACGGTGTCCGCGATCAGCGCGGTGGCCTCGGGGATGTTGAGACGCACGCCCCGGGCTCGGCGGGCGCGGGCCAGCTCGGCTGCTGTGAAGATCAGCAGCCGGTCCCGCTCGGTGGGGGTCAGTCGCACGGTTCCTCGCTCGCGGTCGCCGGTGGGGTGATGAAGTTAGAACGGCGTTCAAACGCTCCGGGTCATTGAACCCGGCCCGGGTCGCCCTGTCCAGCCTTGCCGCTGCGGCCGCGTCCGGCGCGCCGAAGGCGGCCAACGGGTCGGACCGGCGGTGGGCGGATCGAGGGCGGGCGGCGGACGGCCACGGGCCGGGGCGGGACGACGGCCGGGCAGGCCCCGGGCGGTCGTGGGTGGTCGTGGCGACCGCGTCGGCCAGGGGTCGCGAAAGGGGCGGTGAGGGGGCGGCGCGGGGCGCGGGAGCGGTCGCGCCGGCGCCCGACGGCCGTCGAAAGGGGTCCTACGCCTCGCAAACCTGTCCGGAGCGGTGAGCCGGATCACGGGGAGCGCCCCGTGCGCCTTTCACCCCGGGTGATCGGACGCACACTGTTGCAAACGCCGCCAACTGGGCATGAGGATGGATGGTCAGAACGAGGGGCTGCCCGGCCGGCGGGGGATCCGGTACCGGGTGCCCGTATCGAGGGCGGGGGCATGTGTTGATGGACGGTCAGTCGCGATTCCCGAGGCAGCGGACGAGTTCGGGGGACGCGTACCGGTCCAGGTCCCAGGGGGGCGCGGCGGCGTCCGGGGTGCCGGTGCCCGCGCCGGGGTGCGCGCTGCACCGCCGGCTGCACCTGGCGCTCGACCCCGCGGACCTGGTCGCGGTGGGGGCCGTGCGGCACCGGCTGCGGACGGCGCTGAGCCGCTGGGGGGTGCCGGAGCTCGCCGACACGGCGGAGCTGCTCTCCTCCGAGCTGGTCACCAACGCGCTGCTGCACACCGGTGACGGCGCGGTGTTCGACGCGGTGCTCTCCGCGGACCTGCGGCTGCGGATCGAGGTCCGGGACGGCGCCGCCCGGCTGCCGGGCCGCCGCCGCGACCCGGAGGCCGAGTACGCGACCTCGGGCCGCGGGCTGATGCTGGTCGAGGCGCTCGCCGACGACTGGGGGGTGCAGCTGCGGGGTGACGGCAAGGTGACCTGGTTCGAGCTGGCGCATTCCTGATCGCACACCACTCTCCGGCCCCGCGCGTCCGGCGGCACACCGTCCGGACACGGTCGGCCGGGCTTCCGTCCGAAGGCACCCGGTGCTTCCCGGAATGCCGCCGTTCGTGATCGAACGGCACTCTTCGCGGAAGGCTTCGGGAAAGATTTCCGGGCCGTTCCCATTGCCGCTCGGCCGAACATTGGACAGGATGGTGGGAATCTGTGTGCCCATGTGCGGGAACCGGCGGGGAGAACCGGCCTCGACCGACCACCGTCCATCGGCACCGTCCGATCCAGCACCACCCATCACATCGCCTCGCGGCCCGCCCGGACGGCCGGCGCGGTCCGCCACGGCAGCGGCAGGAGCAGCATGCCCACTGAGCCCGAGTCGCCGGGGCCGGCGCGTTCTCCCGGCCCGTCCGCAGCCGGGTCGTCGGCCGACGCCCCCGTGCCCGCCGGAACGGTGTCCGCCGGACCCGTCCCGGGCGCGCCGTCCGTCCCCGGCCGGGCGGCCCGTCCGCCCGCCCAGGCGGTACGCCGGCACGCGCTGCGCACGACCCAGGGCCTGGCCGCCGGCCGGCTGGCACCGATGCTCTCGGGCGGGCTGCCGGCCACCACCGGGGACTCCACGCCGGACTGGCTGGAGCCCGCGATGGCGGCCAACGGCATCGGCTCCTTCGACTGGGACATCCGCCGCGACGTGCTGGAGGGCGACCAGCGGGCCTGCAGCATCCTCGGCCTGGACCGGCTGGACAAGGGCCGCTTCGACCGCACCTCGGCCTCCTTCCTGGCGCTGCTCCACCCCGAGGACGCCCCGGTCGTCCAGCGCCGGGTCGAGCGCGCCGTCCAGGAGCTCGGCCAGTGCGGCGCCTACTACCGCACCGTCGGGCCGAACGGGGCGATGAAGGCGGTGCGCTTCCGCGGCCGGGTACTGGCCGACGCCTTCGGGCGGGCCTCCCGGATGGTGGGCTTCGTCTGGGACGCCACCGTCGAGCTGCACAAACGCGACCGCGCCGACCGGATGGCCCTGCTGCGCGAGGAGCGCTCGCGGTTCATCAAGGAGGCCGCCCGGGCGCTCTCCGAGGCCGTCACCGTCCGTGACGTGGCCCGGGTCTTCACCGAGCTGCCGCTGCCCGGCCTGCCGCCGGACGGCCTGGTGCTGGCCTCCTTCGAGGCCGGCCGGGTCCAGGTCCTCGGCGCCAGCGGCTACCGGGAGCAGGACCTCGGCGCCTACGACCGGGCCGTGCTGCCCGCCGCCCACCCGGCCGCCGAGGCGCTGCGGCACCGGGCGCCGGTGTTCGTCCCCAGCCGCGACGAGTACCGCGACCGCTACCCGGAGGTGTGGGACGCCGCCAGCCGGATCCCCCGCAGCTCCTGGGCCTTCCTGCCGCTGGTCGCCAGCGGCCGGGCGATCGGCGTCTGCGTGGTCAGCTTCGACGACGACCGCGAGCTGGACGCCGACGAGCGCACCCTGCTCTCCACCCTCGGCGGCCTGGTCGCCCAGTCCCTGGCCCGGGCCCGGCTGCACGACGCCGAGCACGAGCTCGCGGCCGGCCTGCAGCGGGTCATGCTGCCGCGGACCGTGCCCTCCGTCCCCGGCGTGACCACCTCCGTGCGCTACCTGGCGGCCGGCTCCGGCCTGCAGATCGGCGGCGACTGGTACGACGTGGTGCCGCTGCCCGGCGGGCACGTCGGGCTGGTCATCGGTGACGTCCAGGGCCACGACGTGCACGCGGCCGGCATCATGGGCCAGCTGCGGATCGCCCTGCGCGCGTACGCCGCCGAGGGTCACCCGCCGGCCGCCGTGATGGCCCGCGCCTCCCGCTTCCTGGCGGACCTCGACACCGACCACTTCGCGACCTGCACCTACGCCGAGGTCAACGTCGACTACGGCGTGGTCTACGCCGTACGGGCGGGCCACCTGGACCCGATGGTCCGGCGCGCCGACGGCTCCGTCGCCGTGGTGCCGGTGGCCGGCGGGCTGCCGCTGGGCATCGCCCCGGACGAGGAGTACCGGGTCACCCGGTTCAGCCTGGACCCGGGTGAGACGGTGCTGCTCTGCACCGACGGCCTGGTGGAGGCCCGCGGCATGGACCTCGACGAGGGGATCGGCCGGCTCACCGACGTGCTGGGCGGCCCGCTGGCGGCCCGCGGCGAGTCCGCCCGCGACCCGCTGGAGGACCTCGCCGACCGGATCGCCTCCCAGGCCGCCGACTCCAGCGAGCGCGAGGACGACATAGCGCTGCTGCTGCTCCGCTGGGACGGTCCGGCGGGCGGCCTGGCCGCCCAGCAGCTGCGCCGCCGGATCGGCCAGGCCGACCTGGCCAGGATCGCCGAGGTGCGGGCCGAGCTGCGGGACGCGCTGCGCCGCTGGGGCGTCGCCGAACTGGTCGACACCGCTGAGCTGCTCGCCTCCGAGCTGGTCACCAACGCCATCCGGCACACCGACCGGGACGCCATGTTCACCGCCCGGCTCTACCGGGAGCCGGTGGACGACGGCGGCCGGGCCCGGCTGCGGGTCGAGGTGGAGGACGAGTCGGACCTCTGGCCCACCCGCCGGACGCCGGGGGAGCAGGCCTCCTCCGGACGCGGGCTGATGCTGGTCGAGGCGCTGGCGGACGGCTGGGGGGTGGAGCCCCGCGGCTCGGGCAAGCGGATGTGGTTCGAGCTCACCGCGACACCGGTGCCGGCCGCCTGACCCGTGCCGGCCCCGTGCCGGACGCCCCGCCGCCCGGAGGCCTGCCGCGACGGGCGCGGCGGGCCTCCGGACCGGACCGCGGCGTGCAGTGGCGTCAGCCGAACTGCTGCTCCAGGTCCTTCAGCTTGCGCTCCAGCGAGTCCAGCCGGGGCAGGGCCACGGTGTCCTCCTCCAGGGTCAGGTCGATGGTGCGCCGCTCCGGACGGGCCGGCAGGCCCGGCTGCACCACCGTGCCCCCGGCGGCCCCGCCACCCCGCCCGGCAGGGTCCGGGGCCCCGTCGGAGCCGGCTCCCGGGCCGTCCCCCGGAGGGCCGGCTATCGCGGATTCCGATCCGGATTCCAGTTGCCGCGGGCGGGCCGCGCCGCGCTGGCGCCACACGCTGTTGGTGCGGTTGATGGCCCGGATCTCGGCCCGCTCGCGGCGTCCGGCCAGCCGGCGGCGCTCCCGTTCGGCGGTCTTCTCCCGCTTGTCGTCGCGGACCTCCTCGACCGCCTCGTCCAGGCTGCGGACGTTCTCCAGGAGCATCAGCGACCAGGCCGCGTACGTCTCCCGGGGGGCGCGCATCCAGCGCACGATGCGGATCTGCGGCAGCGGCCGGGGCACCAGGCCCTGCTCGCGCAGCGCGGCCCGGCGGGTCTGCTTGAGCGCCCGGTCGAACAGCACGGCGGCCGAGAGGGACATGCCCGCGAAGAACTGCGGGGCGCCGGCGTGGCCGAAGCCGCGCGGCGCGTGCACCCAGTTGAACCAGGCCGAGGCTCCGGCGAACAGCCAGACCAGCAGCCGGGATCCGAGCGCGGCGTCGCCGTGGCTGGCCTCGCGGACGGCGAGTACCGAGCAGAACATCGCCGCCCCGTCGAGGCCGAACGGCACCAGGTACTCCCAGCCCCCGGAGAGGTTGAGGTTCTGCACCCCGAAGCCGACCAGGCCGTGGAAGGAGAGCGCGGCCGCGACCGCGGCGCAGCAGAACAGCAGGGTGTACGAGGCCGCGCCGTAGAGGGATTCCTTGCGTCGGCGCCGTTCCTCGGATCGCTCCCAGGAATCCGTGGCGCCGGCGGCCGATCCCCGGTTCCGGGCCAGCGCCACCAGTACGGCGCTGACCAGCAGCACCGCAACGCCGGTGACGGCCCACCCGAGCGGTATGTCGGACAGTTTCATCGCCTGAACCAGCCTCGCTTTCCTGCGTCGTGACGGCCCCAGTGACGGTGGGGAACCATCATGGCGGATGTGCGGGCGTCGAATGGCTGATTCGCTGTCAATGCGCTGAGTTCAGCGATTTCTGACGCAGAGACAATCCCATCGTATTATTTATTTACGGAGATGAATTCCCGGAATTCCGGGCCCGGGCGGGTGTGCCCCCAGGGGAATTCGGTCAACCCCGCGTGACGCGGGGGCAACCGCCGCACAGGTCCCCCGGCCGGACGGTGTACACCAGGCAGCAACTGGCCCGGACCCGGTCCGCCGCACCCGTCGTCCCGGACGAACCCGGCGAACCCGGTGAACCCGGCGAACCCGGCGCGCCCGTCGGCGCGGGGCCGAAGCCCGCGCCCGGGGTGAACGGCGCGCAGTCCGTCGCCAGCAGCGCGGTGAGCTCGGCCCGCGCCCGGTCCTCCTCGCCGAGCGGCCCGGCCAGGTGCCACAGGCCCTCCACCGTCGCGTCCGTCGCCATCGCCCAGAGCGTGGACGGCCCGCGGCGCACCTCCGGCCGGAACGCCGCCAGCAGCGGCGTCAGGAACCCGCCGAGCGCCGAGCGCAGCCGTCCGGCCAGCTCCGCCGCGTCGGCGACCGGACGGGCGCCGGGCAGGACGGCCGCCGGGTCGTCCGCCAGGCAGGCGAAGGCCCCCGGGCGTACGGTCAGCTCCCCGGAGGCCCGGCGCACCGAGACGTCCCCGGCCGTCAGCAGCGGTACCCGGCGCTCCAGGAACCACGGCAGGGTGAACAGCAGCGAGGCCGGCCAGCAGAACCGGTGCAGCGCGAAGCCGGCCGCGACGTCCGGGCGCAGCGGCGCGCCGTACCGGGTCAGGCCGTCGCGGGCGTCGTGGGCGATCAGGGCGCGCAGGGCCGCCGGGTCGGTCAGCAGCTCGGCGCCGGAGATCCAGCCGTCGCCGGTGCGCGGCGGGCCGTGGTGGATCCGTACGGCGGGGAACAGCTCGGTGAGCCGGGCGTGGGCGGCGGCGCAGGGGGCGGGGGCGTCCGCGGGGGTGGCCGTGGGGGCGGCCGGGGCGGTGTCCCGGGTGAGGCCCGGCAGGGCGGTGGCCGGTACGACGGTGCAGGGGGTGACGGTGCTCGTGGCGAGGGCGTCCGGGGCGGGGGAGTCCGGGCGGCCGGAGAGGGGGAGGGCGGTCATGGGGGCGGGCCAATCGGGTCGGCCGGAGCCGGTGCGGGCCCGCCCGCTCGGCCGGCCGGGAGCGGCGGCCGAGCGGGCGCCGTACGGCGGTGCCGCGGTACGGCGGTGCGGCCCCGGACGCCCGGCGGGCGCGGCCGGACGGGGCCTGGCGGGGCCCGGTGGCGACAAGGCGACCCGGCCGAGGCGCTGCTCCCCCCGGCCAGGTAAGGCTTACCTTAGCCGATGTTCCCGTCCGGGGCCGCCTCGACGCGTCCGTCCGGGCGGGTGACGGGCGCGGCGGACGGGGGAGCCGGGCGCCGGCGCCGGGGCGCGCCCGGCGTGGAGAGGGTGCCCGCCGCCGGAGCGGAGGGCGTGGACGCGGGGGGTGTGGGAGCGGGCCGCCGGCCCGGAACCGTCCCGGGCGCCCCCGCCGCACCGTGCGCGCCCGGCGCGTACAGCGCGCTCAACTGGCGTGAGAGCCACACCGGCACACCCCCCAGGGCCTGCACCAGCCGGGCGGCCTCGGCCCGCAGCCGGGCCGCCTCCTCCGGCGTGGAGACCTCGGCCAGCGCCGCCAGCGCCGGTGCCACGCCCACCGTGAAGCCGAGCTGTTCACGCAGCCGCAGTGAGGCGTCGAACCCCTCCCGGGCCCGGACCTGGTCGCCGGAGGCCAGTGCCAGCGCCGCCAGGTGCCGCCAGGTGTAGGAGCGCAGCAGCTCGTCCCCCCGCTCGCCGGCCCCCTCGTGCGCCCGGCGGTAGGCGATCCAGGCGGCGGTCCGGTCGCGCAGCAGGTTCTCGGCGACCAGGCCGCGCCGGAAGTCCAGCAGCGGGCGCCCGGGGGCGTCCGGCGGCAGCAGCGCGGAGGTCCGGCCGAGCGCGGCCTGCGCCTCGTCCAGCCGGTCGCGCGGGCCCAGCACGCTGGCGACGTACGCCAGGAAGCCGCGGGCGCAGGACGCCGCGGCGCGCTGCTCGGTGCTGCTCACCAGGGCCTCGGCCAGGCGCAGCGCCTGCTCCGCCTGGGTCCAGTGGGCGGCGGTGAACAGGCACTGCTCGATGAGGAGTTCGGCCCTGGCGAGGGCCGCCGTCGGGTCCCGTTCGGCGGCCGGGCGCAGCAGCTCCGCGGCCTCCTGCCAGCAGGCCCGGGACCGCAGCCGCCAGACGGTGTCCCCCGGATCGGGGGGCGCCGGCCCCCGATCGCCACGGCCCTCCGGGCCCAGTCCGTGCTCCGACAACGCCACCTCCTTGTGTGCGCCATCCGGCGAGCGCGGACCCGCCCCACCGGCCCGCTCCGTGGCGGCAATTCAACACGGGGGCGAGCTTGTGCACCAGATCACGAGCGCAGGTTTATGCGGTCGGGCACGGGTGGCGGTCAGGTGTGCCAGTGGAGTTCAGGAGGTCCAGCCGGTCTCCATCAGGGCCTCGGCGGCGCCGTTGGCGGGCTGCGGGACGCCCGCGAGGTCCAGGCTGAACAGGGCGACCAGCAGTTGTTCGCCGCGCACGGTGGCCTGGTGCGAATAGCCCGCGAGGGTGAACATCGCGGCGGCCATCTCCTCGGCGTGCAGGGTCTGCAGCCACAGGCACTCGACGGACTTCACGTCGGCGGGCTCGGTCCAGGTGTCCACCTGGGCGACCATCCGGCTGCCCAGCAGGGTCACGCCGTCGCGCTCCTGGGCCTCGGTCAGCTCCAGGTCGTCGAAGCCGAGCCACTCCAGGTAGCGGGCGGCGGTGAACACCGCGTCCTGCGAGGTGCGCACGGGATGCGGACGGAACGGGGCGCGCCGACGCCAGGAGGCGGACCGTCCGGCGGGCGGGGCCGGCACCGGCGCCCCCAGCGGGTGGGCCGGGTACGGGCGGGAGCCCTGCGGGCCGGTGGCGCCGAGCGGCCCGCCGACCGGGTTGCCGCCGCCGAGGCGGGTGGTGCGGTCCACCGGGAGGCGGACGGTGGCGCCGCAGTTGCAGGTGAACTCGGGCTGCGGCCACTGGTCGGAGCGGCCGCAGTGCGGGCAGCGCATGCTCAGCCAGGAGTCCTCCCAGGAGCGGAAGCGCACCTGCACCGGGACCCCGCCGCGCAGCAGCGGCACCTTCAGCGAGGCGCCGCACGGGCAGGGCAGCGACGGCGGCTCGTACAGGTGCTCGCGGCGGCAGGCCGGGCAGCGGATCGCGCGGGCGGCACCGGGGGACTGCTGGGTGGCGGGGTGCTGGAGCGGGTCGTGCCCTGTGAGGTCGTCCCGCCCGGGGTGTCCGTCGTGCCCTGTGAGGTCGTCCCGTCCGGTGAGGTCGTCGCGGCCGGTGTAGTCGTCGGGCAGTCCGGACATCGCGGGCACCGTCCGTTCGGGTCGGCTGGGCAGGTCGTGTCCCATGCTCCCCGATCGCTGCGGGCCGTGGCGCGGAATGAGGCAATCCTCAGGGAGAGATCAGGGGTATGCGTTCGATTTCTCGTCGGTGGGGAGGAGCGTGCGCCGCCCGTGCGGGGGAGGCGCACCCGCTCTGACCGGGGACGGTCAGGTCCGGCTCAGCCGTCCGTCCAGCGGGCGAGGTCGGCCGGGGTGTCCAGGTCGTCGGGGACGGCCACATCGGCGCACTCCACCAGCGTGAGTTCAGCCGCGTGCGCCCCCAGCAGGGTGCGCGCGCCGGAGTCTCCGGTGGCCCCGGCGGCGGCCTCCGCGAAGTACCGGGCGCCGATCAACACCGGGTGCCCCCGCCGCCCGTCGTACGCCGCCGCGGCCAGCGCCGCCCCCGCCCGGTGGGCCGCCAGCAGCCGGGCCACCGCCTCCGGGGTCACCCCCGGGGTGTCCACCAGCATCACCAGCGCCGCCGGGGCCCCGGGCGGCAGCGCGGCCAGCCCGGCCCGCAGCGAGGAGCCCATGCCGCCCGCCCAGTCCGGGTTGTCCACCAGCCGGCAGTCCGGCAGGGCGGCCTCGGCCCGGACCCGCTCGCGGGCCGCGCCCAGCACCACCGTCACCGCCCCGCAGCCGCCCGCCCGGACCACCGCCACCGCGTGCTCCACCAGCGGCCGCCCCCGGTACGGCAGCAGCGCCTTGGGGCGCCCGCCGAGCCGGCGCCCGCCACCGGCCGCCAGCACCAGCGCGGCCACCGGGTCCTCCGTCGTCATGCGCCCAGCCTGCCTGCCGCGGACCGCCGCGCGCAGCCCGACCGGACTGTACGAATCCACAAGGCGATGGCGCGGGTCACCGCCGCTCCCCGGCGGTTCGGCCGCTGGAACTCCCGGCGCGCTGCCCCTGTACTGGGTCGATGAACACCGCACCGCGCCCGCTGGTGGACCGCTTCGGCAGGGTCCACACCGATCTGCGGGTCTCGCTCACCGACCGCTGCAACCTGCGCTGCACCTACTGCATGCCGGCCGAGGGCCTGGACTGGCTCCCCAGGGCCGAGGTGCTGGACGACGAGGAGGTGGTCCGGCTGGTGCGGATCGCCGTCCGGCGGCTCGGCATCACCTCGGTGCGGCTCACCGGCGGCGAACCGCTGCTGCGCCGCGGCCTGCCCGAGCTGATCGGGCGGATCACCGCGCTCGGCCCCGAGGTCTCGCTGACCACCAACGGCATCGGGCTGGCCCGCACCGCCGGGGCGCTGGCGCTGGCCGGACTGCACCGGGTCAACGTCAGCCTCGACACCCTGCGGCCCGAGCGGTACGCGGCGATCACCCGGCGCGACCGGATCGCCGACGTGTTCGCCGGGCTGGCCGCCGCGCGGGCCGCCGGGCTGGACCCGGTGAAGGTCAACGCGGTGCCGGTGCGCGGGGTCAACGACGACGAACTCGTCGACCTGGTCGGGTTCGCGGCCGTGCACGGCTACCGGATGCGGTTCATCGAGTCGATGCCGCTGGACGCCCAGGGCGCCTGGGACCGCGACAGGATGATCACCGCCGACGAGGTGCTGGCCGTGCTCGGCGCCCGCTGGGAGCTGGTCCCGGTCGGCCGGCACGGCAACGCCCCCGCCGAGGAGTGGCGGATCGCCGGCACCGACACGGTGGTCGGCGTGATCGCCTCGGTCACCCGCCCGTTCTGCGGCGGCTGCGACCGGGTCCGCCTCACCGCCGACGGGCAGCTGCGCAACTGCCTGTTCGCCACCCAGGAGTCCGATCTGCGGGCGCTGCTGCGCGGCGGCGCCGACGACGCCCGGATCGAGGCCGCCTGGCGCGCCACCATCGCCCGCAAGGGCCCCGGCCACGACATCGGCTCGGCCGACTTCGTCCGCCCCGACCGCCCGATGTCGGCCATCGGCGGCTGACCCGGGCGCGGCGGCGGGCCCGAGGGCCTGCCACCTGCGCGGATCCCGGTGTGAGCGGTGTGATCACCGGATGATATTCGTGTGCGGTGAACCCGACCCTCGCCCGGCTCTCCCGCCGCGCACTCCCCGCCTCGCTGGCCGCCGCCCTGGCCGCCTCGGTGCTCGCCGGCTGCTCCGGCACCGACCGGAACGCCGCCGGCCCCGCCCCCGCGGGCACCGCCGCCTCCCCGTCCGCGGCCCCCTCCGCCGCGCCCGCCCCGACCGCCCGTCCCACCGGCGAGGCCGATCCCGCGCTCAAGGACTTCTACACCCAGCGGATCACCTGGGCGCCCTGCGCCGACCTCCCCGGGACCGACAAGGTCGACGAGTCCAAGGTGCAGTGCGCCACCCTCAAGGTGCCGCTCGACTACACGAACCCGGGCGCCGACACCGTCGACGTCGCCCTCTCCCGGATCCCCGCCCTCCACCAGGACCGGCGGGTCGGCTCCCTGCTGGTCAACCCCGGCGGGCCGGGCGGTTCCGGCGTCGACACGGTCGTGTACGGCCAGGGCGACTTCGACGGCGGGCTGCACGACCGCTTCGACATCGTCGGCTTCGACCCCCGCGGCGCGGGCGGGACCCTCCCGGTCCTCTGCCTGGACGGCAAGGACCGCGACGCGTGGCTGACCTCCGACGACCCCGGCGAGGACCACGGCAAGGTCCTCGCCGAGGCCTGCCGGGCCAAGTACGCCAAGGTGCTGCCCTTCCTCGGCACCCGCGACACCGTGCGCGACATGGACGTGCTGCGCGGCGCCCTCGGCGACCGGAAGCTCCACTACCTCGGCCTGTCGTACGGGACCTACATCGGCAGCGTCTACGCCGAGGAGTTCCCGGACCGCGTCGGCCGGCTCGTCCTGGACGGCGCCACCGACCGCGCCACCGACCTGCTGCGCCAGAACATCGAGCAGCAGGCCGGCTTCGAGCGCTCGCTGCGGCTGTTCGCCGAGGACTGCGCGAGGAAGCCGGCCGACTGCCCGCTCGGCTCCGACCCGGCCACCGCGCCGCAGAAGCTCGCCGACTTCCTGGACGGTCTGAAGCAGAAGCCCCTCACCACCGGGGACGGCCGCCGGCTCACCTCCGCCGCGGCCTGGACCGGCGTGGCGAACCTGCTCTACGGCGGCGACGAGAAGTCCTCCACCGACCTGCGCAACCGCCTCGGCTGGGCCATGGTCCGGGGCAAGGGCGACCACCTGCTCGCCGCCGCCGACCGCTACAACGGCCGCGGCGAGGACGGGAAGTACAGCCCCTCCGCCGACGCGTACACCGCGATCCACTGCGCCGACGCCCCGCAGGCGCCCACCGAGGACGAACTGCGCGCCCTGCTCGGCGACCTGGCCGGCAAGGCCCCGCTGATGAGCCGGCACGCCCCGCTCCAGGCGCTCTTCGACCCGGACTGCCGCAGCTGGCCCTTCCGCTCCCCGGAGAAGCCGCACCGGATCAGGAACAACGGCGCCGCGCCGATCGTGGTCGTCGGCTCCACCGGTGACCCGGCCACCCCGTACGCGTGGTCCGAGAAGCTCACCGAGAGCCTCGGCCAGGCGGTGCTGCTCACCCGCGAGGGCGAGGGGCACGTCGCGTACTGGCGCAGCTCCTGCGTCCGCGACAAGGTGAACGCCTTCCTGGTCGACGGCACCGTGCCGGCGGCCGGGACGCGCTGCGCCACCGGCTGACCCCGGCGCACGACAACGCGAGGGGCGCACCGCCGTGGCGGTGCGCCCCTCGCGTCAGGGGGTGGGGCAGGGGACGGGTCAGCCGGTGGTCGGCGCCGTCAGGTCGTAGACCGTGGTGCCGCCGACCGTGCGGGCCGTGAAGTGGGCGGTGACCCAGGCCTCGATCTCGGCGGACATGGTGTTCCCACCGCCACCGGGGCCGCCACCGGGGCCGCCGCCGGGGCCGTTGAAGGTGAGGCCGTCGGTGCCCGCTCCGGGGGCCTCGACCCCGCTGTTCCGGCGGGCGTTGCCGCCGCCCAGGAAGTAGTGGATCCTCCCCTCCTTCACGTACTGCTGGAAGGCCTCCAGGCTCAGCGAGGGGTCGGTGCTGTTGAAGCCGCCGAGGGCCATCACCGGGACCCGGGTGGCGAGCTGGTAGCTGGCCGCGTTCTGCGAGCCGAGGGTGGCGGCGGCCCAGGTGTAGCGGTCGGCGTCCTGCTTGAGCAGGGCGGCGGCCTCGGCGCTCACCTGGGCGCCGTTCAGCAGGCCGCCGCCGGGGCCGGTGGAGACGGTGAACTCGCGGGTGTTGCCGCCGTCCTGGACGATGTTCCCGCCGCCGCCGTCGACGCCGCCGGGGAACTGGCCACCGGGAGCCTGCCCGCCGGGGAACTGCCCGCCCGGAGCCTGCCCGCCCGGAGCCTGCCCGCCCGGAGCCTGCCCACCGGGGAACTGCCCGCCGGGCCCCTGGCCAGCCGGGTGGCGGGCGCGGCC